>NZ_JAYGGZ010000062.1:0-40012 GCF_034931465.1 Anabaena sp. UHCC 0399
CTTTACGTCAAACTCTCTGACGTAATTATACCATGTTACGACCGAATAAATTCGGTCATTCACTTATATCCCCCGATTAAAAATACGGGGGCTTTACGCTTCACGACTCGTAAACAGAACCAAAGGAAGAATGTCAAGATTTACATATGTATCTTTTGGCGGTGCTGTCAAGTCCATGAAATATTTATTAATATTAAGTATAAGTATAAATCCAGGGTTGGGAGTTCAAAAAATTCAAGATAGCAAGCATTTTTCAAAAATCGGTGAATTTTCTAGCAAAGGAGTACAGGAGTATGAAAGACCAGCCACAGTCAGATTCTCAGGAATTCGTAGGTAATCTCAAGAATGGCATTTGGCTGTTCGGCCTTTCCTCTTGGGTGTTTGGCATAACTGACCGCAGTATTGCATCCTTTGCTGATGGCTATCTATCTGCATTGGATTTGACGCAACTATTTACAGCCGCTACGTTTTTTGTGGCATGGCTATTTTTGAAGCCGACATCTAGGGCTTAATTTTAAACGCATTTGCTGTTAGGCGTTCCCGCAGTGTAGGGGCGCGGAGGTCTTATCTGTCCCCTGTCCCCTATATTTCTCGAAATAGTCAAAATTTTGGTTAAAATCGCCTCATTATTTTGAAAACTAGGGAGTTAAAATACTGGCAATTCCAATTATTGCCAAAAAATAGTAGCTATTCTCACAGTATTCAGGGCAATAAACAGTCAAAATTTGGCAATAATATCGTTGTTTGCATCTAAGTGTATCGACCTTTTCCTCTTTCATTGAACATAATTAACCTTAGATGATACCCAGCATT
Source organism: Anabaena sp. UHCC 0399 (assembly GCF_034931465.1). NCBI lineage: Bacteria > Bacillati > Cyanobacteriota > Cyanophyceae > Nostocales > Nostocaceae > Anabaena > Anabaena sp. UHCC 0399. The sequence goes on from NZ_JAYGGZ010000062.1 coordinate 814, forward strand.
ACAGATTCAACAGTTAAAGCTGCACTTGCAGCCATTGCATCGGAATCAGCAACGACACAAGAAAAAATTCAGATGCTGATTGAGTTGGCACAAGGTTTACAGAAAAAACCCAAAACTGCCCAGGATTTATGGAATGCGGTTGAGTTATATCAACAGGCGAAGAAAATTTGTGATGCAGATTATCCTCTTTGGAAAGCCCGTTCTCAAGCGGGGATGGCGGGGGCGTTAAGGTCGATTCCCGATGTGGGGGCGGAATTACTGTTACAGGCGAAGGTAGGTTATGAGGAGGCTTTGCCTGTTTTACAGCAATTAGCTGTACCGGCAGAAGTGGCAGAAGCACAGATGAATTTGGGGCTGGTGTTGCAGTCCTTAGTGCCTTTTAGTTTGGCCAAGATAACAGACAGTATCGCAGTTTATCATGAGGCGATGCGGGTGTTTACTAGTCAGGATTATCCTCAAGAATACGCTATTTTGTCTAATAATATTGCGATCGCTTACCTTTCGATGTCTGGAGGTTCGGAACAGCAAAATCTCTGTGAAGGCTTGGCAGTACAGACTTTTGAGGCAGCACTGCAACAGATTAACTTAATTAATCACCCCAGGGAATATGCGATGTTGCAAAACAACTTGGGTAATGCGCTGCAATATTTACCCAGTTCTCATCCTGTAGAGAATAATTTACAGGCGATCGCAGCTTATAATGAAGCTTTAAAGGTGCGTAATTCTCAGGATACACCTTTAGAGTATGCTAACACAATCGCTAATAAAGCTAACGCCTTATTTAACTTACCTGATGACCCAGAAAAACCAGAGTTAGGTAATCCCAAAAATCTTTTACAAGCCCGTAATTACTATCAAGAAGCTTGGGAAATATTCAGCCAACATCAACAAACAGAACAAGCGGCAGCAGTCGCTCAAGCTTTGCAAGATGTGGCAGCAGAAATTAGGGTAAGCATATAAATATATCTCTTGCAAAAGTCATGATTATAGCGTCCTTCTTTGCGCCTTTGTGCCTACCCTTCCCTTTGGGACGCTTCGCGAACGGGAACGCCAAAGGCGAATGCGCGAAACAAAAAAATACTTATGCAAGAGGTCTAATCTAGAAAACCAGTAGCAGGGGGAAAATTCCAATTCTCTATGCCCAATACCAATGACTAATAACTTTTTATCTCCAGGCGCAAAGGTAATTTTAGGTGATGTTCTCAACCCAGAATTATTGGTAACTCCCTTAGCACCAACTCCTACCACAATGTTTGGCCCCCGTAGTGCTTGTTTGGTATCTGAAACAGGGTCATTATGGGTATCAGATACGGGACATCATCGGTTATTAGGATGGCGAAATTTACCCAAAAGAGATAATCAACCGGCTGATTGGGTAATTGGACAACCAGACTTTTACCATGAAGGACAAAATGCTAAAGGTACACCAGACAGAAATACTGTTAGCGTACCGACAGGGATTTGTGTGTGTGGGGAAGGTTTAGCGGTAGCAGATGCCTGGAATCATCGGGTTTTAATTTGGCATAAGTTACCGGAAGATAGCAATGTTCCAGCAGATTTAGTATTAGGACAAGCTAATTTTATTGATAACGAATCTAATCGGGGTAGTCAACAAGCTGCGGCTAATACTATGCACTGGCCTTATGGTATTTTATATCATCAAGGTAAGTTATTTGTAGCGGATACAGGTAATCGAAGATTATTGATTTGGCAACAATTACCTACAGAAAATGGTCAGTCTGCTGATATAGTTCTGGGACAGCCAGATATGACCTCGCGGAATGAAAATGGCGGGGCTTCTCCCACGGCGGCGAGTATGCGCTGGTGTCATGATATTGCTATTTGGAATGATAATTTAGTTGTCACTGATGCGGGTAATAATCGAGTGATGATTTGGCAGGGGATACCAACAGAAAATAATACCCCTTGTGCGGTGGTTTTAGGACAGAAAAATTTTGATGTTGTGGAGATAAACCAGGGGGTTTATTTTCCTAGTGCTAGTAGTTTGAGTATGCCTTATGGGGTAGCGGCAACTGGGGAATGGTTGTTAGTGGCAGATACTGCTAATTCTCGGTTGTTAGGATGGAAGCAGCCAGAGTCAATATTATCTTTGCAGGGTGTAGTTGCAGATGGGATTGCTGGGCAAGATACTTTTCAAAGTAAAAGTGAAAATCGTAACTTTGGAATGCCAACACGCCACAGCTTAAATTGGTGTTATGGAGTAAAAGTTTGTGGGAAGACGGCGATAATCTCTGATTCGGGGAATAATCGGATTTTGCTTTGGGATTTTTAGGAAGCGATTGAACCACAGAGACACTGAGAACACGGAGAGGAAAGCCGTTTAGGGATATGAGAAGGGAAGAAATTAGAGTTCGCGGTACTGTACAAGGGGTAGGATTTCGCCCTACTGTCTATCGTTTGGCTAAAGCCTGCGGTTTGCGGGGGGATGTTTGTAATGATGGGGAAGGTGTGTTAATTCGGGTAGCTGGTAGTGCAGCCGCTTTAACAGAATTTGTCACCAGACTACAGCAGGAATGTCCCCCATTAGGAAAAATTACGGAACTTGTGAGAACTTCCTATCAAGGTGAATTTCACTTTGATGATTTTGTCATTACTGATAGTATTAGCGGTGTATCTAGAACCGAAATCGCCCCCGATGCTGCTACCTGTCCTCAATGTCAGCAAGAAATTTTTGACCCCTTTAGCCGCTTTTACCGTTATCCTTTTACGAATTGTACTTATTGCGGCCCCCGTTTGAGTATTATTCGCGCCATTCCTTATGACAGATGCAACACCAGTATGTCTGCGTTTGTCATGTGTCCCGAATGTGAGAACTCATACCACGATGTGGAAAATCGCCGCTTTCACGCCCAACCTGTAGCCTGTCATGTATGTGGCCCTCAAGCTTGGTTAGAACGGGCTGATGGTAAACCCGTGACGGCTTCCATGTTTTCTATGTTGGATGATGTGGACGCTGTTTGTACATTGCTGCAAAAGGGTGAAATTGTCGCTATTAAAGGTATAGGCGGTATTCATCTCGCTTGTGATGCGACACAAGAAGCAGCTGTACAGAAATTACGTCAGCGAAAAAAACGCTATGATAAACCCTTCGCTTTAATGGCGCGGGATATTCAAATTATTGAAGAATATTGCATTGTTAACGATAGGGAACGGGAGTTATTAACCAGTCCGGCTGCGCCTATTGTCTTGTTGCAAAAAAAGGGATTGGGAACAAATCAAGTCAAAATTAAAGAACACACTCAGAAATCTATCGCCCCTTCAGTAGCACCGGGGCAAAATACACTGGGTTTCATGCTACCTTATACGCCCCTACATCATTTAATTTTGCGGCGGATGAATCGCCCGATTGTATTAACCAGTGCTAATCTTGCTGATGAACCACAATGTATAGATAACGGTGAAGCCAGACAAAAATTAGCTCACATTGCTGATTATTTTCTCTTACATAATCGGGAGATTGTGAACAGAGTAGATGATTCCGTTGTGCGAGTTGTAGACGATAAATTACAAACAATTCGCCGCGCTAGAGGTTATGCACCTGCACCGCTAAAATTACCACCGGGATTTCACAATGTACCCCAAATTTTAGCAATGGGTAGCGAGTTAAAAAATACCTTTTGTCTCTTACGAGAAGGCGAAGCAATTCTTTCTCAACATTTAGGAGATTTAGAAAATGCGGCAGCCTTTGGTACTTACCAAGATACCCTCAGTTTATATTTAAATTTATTTGCACATCAACCACAAGCGATCGCAGTTGATTTACACCCAGAATATTTATCTAGTAAACTCGGTAAAGAACTTGCCACAGCTAATCATCTCCAACTTTATTCCATTCAACATCATCACGCCCACATTGCTGCTTGCATGGCAGAAAATAGCATTTCCTTAGATACATCCCCAGTTTTAGGTATTGCCTTTGACGGTTTGGGTTATGGTGCAGATGGTACACTCTGGGGAGGAGAATTTCTCTTAGCAGACTACCACCAGTTTAAACGCCTCGCCACATTTAAACCAGTCGCAATGATTGGCGGCGAACAAGCAATTTATCAGCCTTGGCGTAATACCTACGCCCATTTACTCGCAGCTAATCTTTGGGAAGATTGCCAACAAGAATATGCAGATTTAGAAATATTACAATTTTTAAATCAAAAGCCCATAAAACTGTTGAATCAGCTTGTAGAAAAAAGCATTAACGCCCCCTTAGCTTCCTCAGTAGGACGACTATTTGATGCTGTAGCTGCGGCTATCGGGATTTGTCCAGAAGAATGTAGCTACGAAGGACAAGCTGCGATCGCAATGGAAGCTATAGTTGATCTATCCACCTTAAATAATCATGAAGAAAAGGCAATCTATCCCTTTAACTTTGTCTTTTCCGATAGTATTTATTGTATAGACCCCCGCCCCATGTGGCAATTCCTGCTCAACGACCTCAAGCAGCAAACTCCTCAACAAGTCATTGCTGCAAAATTTCACAAAAGTTTAGCTAACGTCGTTGTAGAGATGGTGAAACATCTGCGACAAGAAAACCTCATTAATCAAGTCATCCTCACAGGCGGAGTCTTTCAAAACACCATTTTATTACAGTTAGTAACCAAACAATTAAAAAAATTAAAAATTAACGTACTAACCCACAGCCTAGTCCCTACAAACGACGGTAGTTTATCCCTAGGACAAGCAATAATTGCAGCCGCCAACTCAATAAAAACTCACTAATATTAAAAATCCCTAAATACCAAAAAAAAAACCCCCTCTTATTCTCTCCGCGTCTCTGCGCCTCTGCGTGAAAAAATCCTTCATTCCGCATCATCAAGGAACATAAAAATGTGTTTAGGAATCCCCGGACAAATCACCGAAATCACCGACATTAACCAAAAACTAGCCATAGTAAATGTCGCTGGAGTAAAACGACAAATTAACATCGCCTGCATCATTGACGAACAACATCCCCCCGAATCATGCGTAGGAGATTGGGTATTAGTTCACGTCGGTTTCGCTATGAACAGAATCAACGAACAAGAAGCAGCCGAAACCTTAAAAATTCTCCAAGAAATTGCCACACTCCAAGCAGAAATAAGTAACTAATATCTCCCAGTCCCCAACCCATGAAATACGTAGACGAATTTAGAGAACCAGAAAAAGCCGCCGCCTTACGGTGTGAAATTGAAAAACTAAGTTACCAATTAGACAAACACGTCAAAATTATGGAAGTATGCGGCGGGCATACCCATTCTATTTTTAAATACGGTATCGAAGAAATCTTACCAAATAATGTTGAACTAATTCACGGGCCTGGTTGTCCAGTTTGCGTCATGCCCAAAGGGAGATTAGATGATGCGATCGCTATTTCCCAAAACCCCAATGTCATTTTAACCACATTTGGCGACACCATGCGCGTCCCCGGCTCTAAACATAGCCTCCTGCAAGCCAAAGCCCAAGGCGCAGACATTCGCATGGTTTACTCCCCCCTAGATAGCCTGCAAATTGCCAAAAACAACCCCGATAAAGAAATTGTCTTCTTCGCTTTAGGTTTTGAAACTACAGCCCCCAGCACAGCTTTTACCATCCTCCAAGCAGCTGAAGAAGACATTACAAACTTTAGTATGTTTAGTAATCACGTCCTCGTGATTCCCGCCTTACAAGCATTATTAGATAACCCCGATTTACAACTAGATGGATTTGTCGGGCCTGGTCATGTCAGCATGGTAATTGGCACTGACCCTTATGAATTTATAGCCCAAAAATATCATAAACCCATAGTTATTTCTGGCTTTGAACCGTTAGATATTCTCCAATCAATTTGGATGCTATTACAGCAATTAGGAGAAAATCGCTGTGAAGTCGAAAATCAATATAACAGACTAGTCCAAAAAGCAGGTAATCAAATAGCATTAAAAGCCATGAATCAAGTTTTTGCAGTCCGCGAAACTTTTGAATGGCGAGGCTTAAATGAAATCCCCAATTCCGGCTTAAAAATTCGTCCAGAATATGCCCAATTTGATGCTGAATTAAAATTCGCTCTTCCTAACCAAAAAGTTGCCGACCATAAAGCCTGTCAGTGTGGCGAAATTCTGAAAGGAGTCCTAAAACCTTGGCAGTGTAAAGTATTTGGTACAGCCTGCACCCCTGAAACACCCATTGGGACTTGTATGGTGTCTTCCGAAGGCGCGTGTGCAGCATACTATAAATATGGCAGATTCTCGACTGTAATGCAAAATAAAGCAGTCGAAAAGCCAAAAGTGACTATCTCTTCATAACCTCCACAAAAGTGGCGATACACGTCACACAACAACACTGCGAGGAAAAATTGTATGCCAATTGTTACCGTCAAAATTGCCAGAGGACATTCCATCGAAAAAAAACGGCATTTAGTAGAAGCCATTACCAATGCGATGGTTGCAGCATTAGATACCAAACCAGAATGGATAACCATTCACATAGATGAGTTTGAGAGAGAAAACTGGGCTGTAAATGGTATTTTACACTGCGATCGCCATCGTGGTAGACACGACGAAACAGGCAGATAGCATTAAAAAATAGTAGGGTGTGTTAGCGAAAGCATAACGCACCTTACATAAAATTAATAATCAAAACTTCTTAATTACGAATTATTAAAAATGGATATTTCAAAAACAAAACTAATACCAAATCCCCTATTTCAAAAAATCGAACAAGCCCGCCGTCGCCCAGCTAAAGTACGAGATACTCACATCACTCTCGCACATGGTAGCGGCGGAAAATCCATGCGTGACTTAATAGATGATATTTTTATCAGTAGTTTTGATAATCCCATTCTTTCCCAATTAGAAGACCAAGCCAGCTTTAATTTATCTAGTCTTTTACAACAAGGAGATAGACTTGCTTTCACCACAGATTCTTATGTTGTAGACCCCTTATTTTTTCCTGGTAGCGATATCGGAGAACTAGCAATAAACGGCACAATCAATGACTTAGCTGTCAGTGGTGCTAAACCCTTATATTTAACCTGTAGTGTAATTCTAGAAGAAGGATTACCAATAGAAACATTACGGCGCGTCGTCACCAGTATGAAAACAGCCGCCCAAAAAGCAGGCGTGCAAATTGTCACTGGTGACACAAAAGTCGTTCATCGTGGTGCGGCTGATAAAATATTTATTAACACGGCTGGTATTGGGATTATCCCCACAAGTGTGAATATTTCCGCTCACAACATTCAACCCGGCGATGCCATAATTATAAATGGTGAAGTAGGCAATCATGGCGCAGCAATTTTAATCGCCCGTGGGGAATTAGCGTTAGATACTAACATAGAAAGTGATTGTCAGCCACTACATGAATTAGTCGCAACTATCCTCAATGTTTGTCCTGAAGTTCACGCCATGAGGGATGCGACACGGGGAGGTTTAGCAACAGTTTTAAATGAATTTGCATTAAGTTCTAACGTAGGGATACGCATCAAAGAAGAATCTATCCCTGTACGCGAAGAAGTCAAAGGAATGTGTGAAATCTTGGGATTAGACCCGTTATATTTAGCCAACGAAGGTAAATTAGTATTAGCAGTGAAGAGTGAAAAAGCCGAAACAGTTTTATCAGCAATGAAATCTCACCCATTTGGTAAAGATGCGTGTATTATTGGTGAGGTTATTGATTCACCCCCTGGTGTGGTTTTATTAAAAACTGCCTTTGGTACAGAACGGATTGTTGATATGCTAGTTGGCGATCAACTACCAAGAATTTGTTAATTAATAGGTAGATTGTTTCATGCACGAACTAGGAGTTACTCAAAATATTGTTGCGATCGTTAATGAATATGCTCAAGGCTCAAAAGTAAGCCGAGTTTCATTAGAGATTGGCAAACTTTCTGCGATTATGCCTGATGCTATCAAATTTTGTTTTGATATTTGTACTCAAGGTACAGTTTTGGAAGGTGCAACATTAGAAATTATTGAAATTCCTGGTTTAGCAAAATGTCGACAATGTGGTGCAAAAATTGCTCTCGATAAACCATTTGGTATATGTAAATGTGGTAGCGTTCACTTAGATTTAATCACTGGTGAAGAACTAAAAATTAAAGAGATAGAGGTTGAGGAAGTATGTGTGTAACCTGTGGTTGTTCTGATGATGCTGAAGGTAAAATTACTAATTTAGAAACAGGTGAAATGGAACACAACCACCATCATCATACTCATACTTTACCAGATGGTACTGTGATTAAACACTCCCATGATCACGTCCGTGAAGCACCACAAATTCACGCCAAAATTCATGGGACAACTATATCTTTAGAACAAGAGATTTTAGGAAAAAATAACCTCCTAGCAGCCCAAAATCGTGGCTGGTTTAAAGGTCGTAATATTCTCGCATTAAACTTAATGAGTTCCCCCGGTGCGGGTAAGACAACTCTTTTAACTCGCACTATCAATGATTTAAAACATCAATTACCTATAACTGTCATTGAAGGCGACCAAGAAACAATTAATGATGCTCAGAAAATCAAAGAGACAGGCTGTAAAGTTGTGCAAATCAACACAGGGACAGGCTGTCATTTAGATGCTTCGATGATAGAAAGAGGTTTACAACAACTCAACCCACCCCTAAACTCAGTTTTGATGATTGAGAATGTGGGTAATTTAGTTTGTCCAGCTTTATTTGATTTGGGAGAACAGGCGAAAGTAGTCATTCTTTCTGTCACAGAAGGGGAAGATAAGCCAATTAAATACCCGCATATGTTCCGCGCCAGTGAGATTATGATTCTCACCAAAATTGACTTGTTACCTTATGTACAATTTGATGTGCAGCGTTGTATAGAATACGCACAACAGGTTAATCCAAATATGCAAATTTTTCAGGTTTCTGCAACTACAGGTGCAGGACTAGATACTTGGTATAAATGGCTGACAGAAAAAGTTTTAAACTGTGAAGTGAAAAGAAAATTCAATATTGCCATAAATACCTCTGGGGACTCATGAAAATTGTGATTAGTTTGCCAAAACTTGAAGTACATATTTCCTCTGGAAATTAGTGCGTAAGTCTTACACTGGCAAAATCACCATGAATAATGTAATTAACTACAACAATGATAAAGGACTCCTCGCCTATATACAATTTTTAGCGGCTAGTGCCTTAAAGCCCAGAAATGGTAATACTGACCCCATATTTGACTTTGAGGATGCACTTGACCAAACAGAAATGGCACAGTTAGCAGTTAATGAATTAAAAAAAATTCCAGAAGTCAACACCTTATTCCAAGAACGCTGGCTTCCTGCACCTTTGGATTTAGATGAATTAGCCAAACTTCCAGAGGGAACGTTAGGTCATATCTACGCCAGAGAAATGAAAGCTAGAGGTTTCGACCCTTATTTTTTCAAAAAAGTCCCTGTCGTTGATGATATTTCCTACCTCAAAATGCTGTGGCGTTCTACCCATGATATTTATCATGTAGTCGCGGGATTTGACACTGATGCGATTGGAGAAATTGGATTACAAGCATTTGTTTTAGCTCAGATTCCAATTCCTATCAGTGTGATGTTAGTAAGTTTTGGTATGGTAATGATTAGTCTTTATCAACCAACAAATTTTAATGATTTAATGACAGAAATAGCTCGCGGTTATAGGCTAGGTTCTCAGACTCCTGGTAAACTAATAGCTCAAAAATGGGATCAGTTTTGGGATTTTCAAGTAAGTGAAATTCGTACTAGTTTAGGAATGGGAACTGTAGACCATAATTTAGCTTCCATTCCCTAAACTACATCAACAATAGGATGATTAAACTAAGAATGCTTCTTGAGCCAATTCAATAGTAATTTATTTGTTTGCTCTGGTTGCTCAAGCATAAACCAATGTCCTGTATCTGCAATCTTTTCATATTGCCACTCTGCTGATATGTATCTTCCAGAATTCTGCATCTGTGATTCCCATAAAACCTCATCTTGACTACTCCAAATACCAAAAGTAGGAACTTGAATTTGAACAGGTTCAGGTAACTCTCCACCTAGAACAGCTAGCAAATAATTAGGTACAGGATTTGCTTTTTCTAGTCGCTGCATATTTTCTAATACACCTGGTTTTAGAGTATTATTGAGGATTTCCTCTCGATGGGGATGACTACGCAGAACTTCACGAAGTAAATAACCATTCTTGCCATTGAGGAAGAAATTCGATTTGATTATAAGCAAAAGTTTCACTAGCTAATTGTTCAAATAATCTGGGTTCAAAAACCATGAGTGTGAAATTAAGTTGTTCTTCCCAACTTGTCCAGTGATTAGTATGAGCCGGATAAAAGTAAATTTCGCCTCCACTAATTTGATAAGATAAAAACTTATTACCTAAGCGGCGTTCGTGATGAGAGGAAGAATTTTGATCAATGACTTCTAATACATAATATGGAATAGTATGTTGACAAATTTCTGCACCTGGATGTTGGTAATAAGCGAGGAAACCATTTCGCCATCCAGATTCTTTACTGGTGAGTAGAGGTTGTTGAGGGATAATTGTATGACTTAAATCATCTAATAATTTTAAATCTAAATCTCCTGCCATATAATTAGTTATTCATGTTTTAATTTAAACTATTTATTGAGCCAGAAAAATCACGAACATACCGAATAAAAATTTTTATTACAGAAAAGGTATTTGTGTCAAAAATAATCACTTTTAACTTTTTATGAACTTATTATCAATAGTAAACTAGAGCCGCTACACACTAGTAAAAAATGAAAGAAATTGAAACTAAAATCCCTACTCTCTCTATCTTTTAGGAGTTGAAATACAAGAAACCCGGACTTTCGCTGGGAAAGCCGGGTGTAATTATACCAACAAGATTGCCTAGCACTCTATAGCCAATCTCGGTAAGCTGAAATTTCATTGACACTAATTTCCAAGGGGTCGCCTTTACCAAAAGGGGGGTAAACGCGAATTTTGGCATTATTAGTAAATCTTTCGAGTCTATTGCCTAGCTGCGGAATATTGCTGACAATGTGCCAGTAAGAGACTATATCAGGACAGTCAATCACTAGCATGATCATCGTGTCTTTTTTGGTGAGATACCACTGGCAATTAGATAATAATGCTTGGGTAATGCGATCGCAAGCTAGATAAAAGCATCTGCCAATAGACTGTTCTAGTTCCAGATGCAGCATTCCATCCTCTTTTGTCACCCCAGTTGGAGGTAAATCATCGGGAGGAAGCTGGTTGATTTTAGACATAATTTCTAACCTCTTGGTTGTAGCGCAACAAACTCTCTTGATTCTTGGCTAGGTTGAATAAAGTAAGTTTGAACGCCAATGTACCTAGATTTAATTCGTCCTGGAATTTCTTGATTTTGTCCCGACAGATGACTACATCCCCAATGATTGAGTTTTCAATCAAGTAGTCTTAATTCTTTTGACTTTTACATAATCTGACTATTTTGCTACCATATGTAACTCCAACCATAGACGTGGATCATTATCTTTAAGCTTCGATAGAGGATCTCGCAATAATCGCTTGGCATTCATGCAGACGACTTGCACTAATCCCATATTTTCAGCTAATTCTCGCAGTATTTCTTTGTGAGCTTGCACATGAGGAAGCATATCATCAGAGCAATAAATGCCTATATATTGCAAGCGTCTGGCAGGTCGCCCCCAAAAACAGGTGATGACTTTCACATGACACCCATCTAATAATTCCCCAACTTTTGGATAATATTGAGTGACGACTCTTGTGAATTCTTTAGCTAATATATCTTCCGTAATCATTGGAATTGATATTTCTGTAGCGTCCATCACTCTAATTAATATAACACATATTTGTTATTTAATGATGACAAAATAATGAATTATTGGAAATAAAATCTTGAAATAAATAAAAAATGAGGTGGACTTTTTCAAAGTAACACCTCAAATAATGAAAGCTGAATCAGCTTAGTTATAATGCTTATTTTTGAAGTTCTTATCTAGATTTTCGCTCTGCAAATAAGACTTCAGCTATAATCTCAGGTAAATTACCTAAATCTACAAATCCCTCAGAGCTACTAATAGGAGACTTAAAAGTATAGTTTGGGTCGCATTCTCCCGTATCATATACTTGAACGTACCACCGATCAGGAAATCCCGCCACACTCAATTCTACAATGTACCAACTCTCACCTACTAACCGAGAATTTAAGATAGCAAACCAGTCTCGATAATCTACGGAAATATTCCAGTCTGCCAACAGAAACTCTAATGCTATATGTCCAGCATCAGTTGCAGTAAGTAGCATTGTTACTCCTTATTTGCAGCTTCAGTATTAGTATTTTCAGGTTGTTGGAAATCAGGATATAAACCTAAATATTTTGCTAACTCACGAGCTAGAAAAAAGAGAAATTTTGAACCATCTTGATTACCTTGATGGGCAAATGTAGTTGCTACTTGTACAATCGTTTCTACAAAATTAGCATCAATTAATTCTTTATTCGCTTCTAAAATTTCTGGTTCTTGTCCATTAGGACATTGTAGCAATTCATCAATTAAATTAAAATAAGACGTTTGGCGTTCTTCTTTGACTTCTTTCATAGTGCTTTTTTGAATGATTATGTTGACGATTAATTCTTAGGGATAAGTCAGAATTTTAAAATAGATACTGACATTAGAATCCTCAAATCTATTGTTCTATACTTTGCTGCCAAAGTCTTTCTAACATTTCCACTTGTTCTTTTAACATGGCAGCCCGATAAACAAGATAACGGTCATGGATAATAATTCCTAAGCCAATAAAAATAGGAATTAATACAATAAACCATTGGATGATAATAGCAAGCTTGTAACTTTCAGCAATAGTTACCACTTGATTTACACCTTGATGAGCAGGTAATGGAGTAACAATTTGAGATGGAGATGATTTGTTACCAGTTATTGCTTGATCATGTACTGGATTAATTTTATTAACATCTGGGACTAATTTCTGTGTTCTAACGAACTCTGTGTGTTTTTCCCAAACTAAACTCAACACTATTAGCCCAGGAGATATTACCACTAAAGCAACTAGACAAACAGTGAGAACATTGAGCAGTTTAGATTTCATCTTTGCTCCCCTTGCTAGATAGTCAGCATCACCAAATTAAATATCGTAATAATTCCATACATGAAGAGTAAAAAACGTAAGATATAATTTGGATAATAAAGGGGTGAATGATACAGAAAAATAATAAACTTACGCTGTGAATAAATGGAAATCCACAAAAAAGTATTCTCGTTATCAGAGATAGCTACTTTTACAGAGAATTGTTCACCAATCGCTTTTTAATGATTAAGAAGTCCCCCCTAGTTCGCTGGTTTAACCCATTGAATTTCGGGGGGTAGAGGGGAATCTCTGCGTAAATCCTATACGTTTTATATCAGTTGCTCTTCTCGCCTATGCTTTAGGGGTCTCAGATTAAGATTATTAAAGTTATTAAGTTTGTACTCAAAGCTTAAAACCCTTACATATTGAGGGTGATAAAAATAATTTGGGGTAAGGGTGCTAGTATTTTTGGGGCGGGGTACTAGCATTAATCAGATAGGGTTCTAGTATTGATCAAATCAGACTCAACCCTTATCGAGCAGATATCTCAGGGTGATTTTGCTTGAGTAGTTGAAGCAAAAAAGTTGTACTCAAGCAAATGCTATTTATTGGTGAGTATATACAAATAACTCAAAAAAAACTATTAAATTTTTAGAAATGAGTCATGTTTCTCTTGTTAATTAAGCAATTGGGCGTAATGAATTAAAAATGCTGCTCAAATAAACAGTAATTTCTAGAGTTATTAGTTATTGGAAATTAGCTTGATAAAGAAAGTTCCACTGGGAAGCTTATGGCAAGATAAATCGCTGCAAAAATGTCATCAAATTGCTTTTTACGCACAAATTTTGTGCTTTAGTGAGAGTACATGACTCATACTCACATATACGCCTATTAGTAAATTCAAGGTATTTAAGCTCATTGTTATAAACTGAAAATTATAAGTACAGACCTGTAAATGTAAGATTTTTAGGAGTAAATTTATGCGAATTGCTAAAGATGTCACAGAACTGATTGGTAAAACTCCTTTAGTTCAACTAAATAAAATTCCTCAATCGGAAGGAGTAGTCGCCAGAATAATTGTCAAATTGGAAAGCATGAATCCGGCTGCTTCTGTGAAAGACCGGATTGGGGTAAGTATGATTCTTTCCGCAGAAGCAGAAGGTTTAATTGAGCCGGGAAAAACTATTTTAGTCGAGCCGACTTCTGGTAATACAGGAATTGCTTTGGCAATGGTAGCAGCAGCTCGTGGCTATCAGTTAATTTTGACTATGCCAGAAACCATGAGCCAAGAAAGACGAGCAATGCTCAAAGCCTATGGTGCAACCTTAGAATTAACACCAGGGGCTGAGGGTATGCGGGGAGCAATTCGCAAAGCTGAAGAAATCGTGGCTAATACTCCTCATGCTTATCTACCTCAACAGTTCCGTAACCGAGCTAACCCCAAAATTCACCGAGAAACCACCGCCGAAGAAATTTGGACAGATACAGACGGCGAAGTCGATATTTTAATTGCAGGGGTAGGGACTGGGGGAACGATTACTGGGATTGCAGAGGTGCTGAAACAACGCAAACCTAGTTTTCAGGCGATCGCAGTTGAACCCAGCAATAGTCCCGTCCTCTCTGGTGGTGCAGCCGGTTCGCATAAAATCCAAGGTATTGGTGCAGGCTTTGTCCCCGATGTTCTCCGCCTGGAACTAATTGATGAAGTAATCAGAGTTAGCGACGATCAAGCCATGAGTTACGGACGGCGGTTAGCCAAAGAAGAAGGCTTACTCTCTGGTATATCCTCCGGTGCGGCTTTGTGTGCAGCCATTCAGGTAGGTAAACGTCCAGAGAACCAGGGAAAATTAATCGTGATGATTCAGCCTTCCTTCGGTGAACGCTATCTGAGTACAGCTATGTTTCAGGGTTTGACTGTTGATTAGGGGCTGGAAATTTTAGATTTTGGATTTTAGATTATTCAATCTAAAATCCAAAATTGCAAAGCTGGGGACTGGGTAAAAATTTCTCACTTGTTTCACTGTATTCATTTAACTTGTTATTTTTTGTGCGTCACAATAGAATGTGTAGGGATAGGTGCATCAATTTTGATTCACGCATATCAAATCCAAGCGATTTATGATTGCTTTCTCCCTGTAAAGGGAATTTAGACCCATGTCATTTGTCACAAAGTTCTGGTCGTCTTCAAAAGAAGTTTTATCTTCAAATTCTTCTACTAAGGAGAGAATGAGAGCAATAGCTTACAGCATGGATTTGCTGATCCCTGGCTTGTATCTATGGTTCGGAGGTTTTATTCTGCGTCTTGGTGGTGACATACCAGATGATGAACCTTATAGATATCCCGGAGAAATTCATAGCTCTGCTGGTTTTGCTTTAGTATTACCAGGATATAAAATACTAACGACTTACCAGGGTAGTTATGACCCTAAACAAACACCAGATACAGGGTTTACCAAACTTCACTAGTACAATACTGGATGCCAGTACATTTGAATCATTAATGCTTGGTGCAGGATATTCTAAATCTGGGAGCGCACCAGCTAAAGGTAACAGAGTAAAAGTCTGGTGGATTCACAATCAATTCCCTAGGGTAGAGTCGATATACTCTCTAGACAAGCAAATAGTAATTACAGCGTATCACGTTTAGAGTAGAGCATTGCTACGTCTCTACAATATTTTCACAAGATGTCTAATGGGGATGGGTAAAAATTTTTCAATTGTCTGACTTTAATTGATGAGTTTTTTCTCATGAATTATTTAAGTGTTTTTCATGTATCGATGCGACATTGATAACTGTTGTCGCAGAAACTTTTATCATGATACTAAAAGCAATTTCGGGTGTTTCAATGACATTGATCGGACTCAGCACGAGTCTAATGTTCCCTCACATTGCGATCGCGGAAGAGATTATTTGCCAAGGAAACTTAGGTGCAATTACCGTTGATAATGTAAAAGTACCTCAAGGTAAAACTTGCACTCTCAGTAAAACCACTGTTAAAGGAAATATTGTTGTCGAACGCAGCGCAACCCTCAAGGCCATAGGTGTAAAAGTAAATGGCAATATTCAAGCAGAGGGAGCAAAACTAGTGGAAGTCAATTCTAGTGCTACCGTGGGTGGAAGCATCCAAGTCAAGCAAGGTAGTGCTGCTCGTGTGGTGAGTACACGCATCACTGGAGATGTGCAGTTTGAGTCAAATTCGGGACAACTAGTTGCTAATCAAAACCAGATTGGCGGAAATTTACAAGCTTTTCAAAATACTGGAGGGGTGACAATTCGGCAAAATCGCATTAATGGTAATTTGCAGTGTAAGGAAAATGCTCCTAAGCCGATTGGTGGCAGCAATATTGTCCAAGGCAGTAAAGAAGATCAGTGTGCAAATTTATAGGATTACTGTGCTTACTGATAAATTAATCCACTCTACTCTCAAATACTAACTCTCTGTACCAAGGAGCGATCGCTCCTTGGTAAAATGAACTCACACTGCCTTAATTAATTCAACACTTTCTGCTAGTGATTACAACCTTGACGGTGGTGTTCTTCCTGTCCGTGATGGTTGCAATTACCTTGATGATCGTGGTGATGACCATCACTGTGTCCGTGACCGTGGGCGCAGCCTTGTAAATCTTGACTCATGAGGTTTTCGCTCATTTCGCGGAAGGATTCATCTACAGGCTTCAAGCCAATCCAAGCATCTAGTTGTTCGACATCAAAACCTACCTCACGGCGATCGCCTACTTGGATTAAAGGACGGCGAATCAACAGAGGTTCTCTCAACATGAGAAATAAGGCGGTTTGTTCGTCTAGATTTCCCGGAACTATCTCACCAGACTTAATCTTGGGTGCAGAAGGATTAAACCATTCGGTTACAGGGCGATCGCCAAAAAATGACCGCAAATGTTCCAAAGTCCAAGGTTCAGTTAATAAGTTATAAGCTACAACTTCATGTCCAGCCGCAGTTAACAAAACCTTTTGTCGAGTACCACCCTTACAACCAGGTTTTTCATAGAAAATTACTCTAGCCATTGAAGTATCTCCTAATAATTCGTAATTCGTAATTCGTAATTCGTAATTTGTAATTGCAATTACGAATTAAAATTTTTTGGCGGTATGGGTAACTGCATCAAACTCGAATCTTTGTTTGGGGTCAGTTTCACCATAAATATTAAAAGTGACAGTTGGTTCATCACCTACTGCTGCTACACTGTGAATTGCATCGGGAGTGAAGCTGATAATATCTCCAGGCGATAGAATAATTTCTCCCGTCGGCTCAATTTTGTCTGCAAATCCTGGGTGTTGGGTGCGTCGCCAAACAGTATTTTTTTCTTGTCCTTTTAATACTGCTACCACTCCCCATGTTCCATGATTGTGAATATTAGATATGCTTCCTGGTGCGAATGTAACTGTTTGTACTGTTAATGGGAAACCCAATTCATCATATAACAGTAGAACAGATATTCCGGTTGTAGGGGAAGGCTCTAAATACTGACTCTGCACCCAGTAAGAATTTACAATCAAGCGTCTCACTAGCATTCGGATTTCTGGTAGACGAATCGATTCATCCTCTACACCATCAAGAACATCTTCTATCTCAGTTAAAAACCGATATAGACGATAATTGTCTTGCAATAAATTCCAACTTCTAGCTGATTTACACGCTTGATATTGACCGTCTCCTGTCAAGAGCCAATCCCTACCTTGCATAATATTTAAAATCTTTGTTGAGAGAATTGGGAAAAAACCAACACGGGAGTAACAAGATTAGGAAGAGGTTCATTAGAAAATGTTGGCACAACAACCTTAGAGGGAAACAGGTTATTGTTATTAGAAGATGCAGATAGAGCGTTGTAGGAAGATGCGTTAAAGAATGAAAAACTATTCATGGTTGTAGAGTATTAACTGATAACTGTTGACTGTTCACTGTTTTAATCATCTTCTTCTGCTGGGCGTGTTAAAACATCCAGTAAGATTCCTGCTCCGAAATCATGCTTTGAATCAATTTCTTTAACTCTCATGCTGATTTCTTTAGCTCGCTCGATTTCCCCTAACTTTGCTAATACCAATCCTGTAGCGGCATAAGCATTTAAGTACAACCTGATAGGTGGTTCTTCCTGCCGATCAACTAAGATTGGTTTAAGTTGCTCCCACTCATCAGGAAATTGCTCTGATTCCTTAATTTTATCTAATAATTGGCTAGTTGTTCGCAATGCCAAAGAATAATTATTTTTATAAAAGAAAAATCTATAAGCTGCTACTAAAACATCGGTATTTTCCCCAGTTATAGCTAAAGCTTGTTGGATGTATTCTTCTGATTTTGAAGTATTTTCCCAATGGTGTGCAGCTAAAATTAATAACTTTTTGACATCTTCAGAAACTTGAAACCAGGAAAATTGATTTGTGTCAGTGTGCATGATCAGTTCCTTGGTAAATGGGCATAGGGAATAGGGCATTAAAGTTGATTTCTATGCCCAATGCCCTATGCCTCATGCCCTAATTTCAAAACCGTGTGATGATGTAAACCAAAGTGAAGAGAACAATCCAAATAATGTCTACGAAGTGCCAGTACATTTCTGCCATTTCGATGCCAGTATGCTTACTTGCAGAATAATGACCCGAACGACGCGATCGCCACAACACTCCTAAAATCAACAACAGTCCGATAAATACGTGCAAACCGTGAAACCCGGTCATGATATAGAAGCAGTTAGCAAATACATTGGTAGTCAGACCGTACCCTAAATTCATGTACTCATAAACCTGACCAGCCAAAAAAGCTGCTCCCATAATAGCGGTCAAGAAATACCAAAACCGCATTCCCCAGACATTATTCTTCTTAATCGCCATATCACCGAAGTGAATGACGAAACTACTAGAAATCAGAATCGCGGTATTAATTGCTGGTACAAATAACTCCACCTCCGTTCCCTCTGGAGGCCAAACATCTGTAGTCCCCCGAAAGAACAAATAAGTAGCAAAAAAGCCACCAAACATCAAAGATTCCGAAGCGAGGAAAGTCAACAACCCCACCACCCGTAAATCAGGATGCGCCTCATGATCCTCATGCGCCGTCACTACAGTCATACCCACCTCTCAATAAACTTCTTGATTGACCTCTCCCCTAATAGAGTGGTTTCATACGAAAAAAGAAAAAGATATAAGTCTTGATTTCTCGTTTTGTGGTGTGGCTTTTACCCCTCTCCATAGCTTGCTTCTCTTACGTTCGCGTAGCGTGTCGTAGACAGACGCTACCGCGAACCCGCAGGGTACCTCTCCCCCACGGTGGGAGAGGCTTTGAAACCCAAGTTTAGTTTTTCTCTGCTTGTATGAAACCACCCTGCTCTCCTAAAAAGAGAGCGGAAATATTCTTACTCCCCCTTCCCTAGTAGGGAAGGGGGTTGGGGGGTTAGGTTTATGCACTCACTTCCGTTGATGCTTCCGAAGAATGACCATACTCATAAGGCCCATGTGTCACCACCGGCAAAACCTCCCAATTCTCCACCGCAGGAGGAGAACTAGTAGTCCATTCCAAACTCAAAGCTTCCCAAGGATTATCACCAGCCAATTCTCCCTTGCGCCAACTGAAGAGAACATTGAGCGCAAAAGGAACGACCGATAACCCTAAAAGAAATGCCCCAATAGTACAAAGCACATTCAAATCCACAAACTGGGGATCATACATTGCTACCCGGCGAGGCATACCTTGCAAACCCAACTTGTGCATAGGTAAGAAGGTTAAATTAGTGCCAATTAAAGTCAGAACAAAATGAATTCGTCCCCAAAACTCATTTAACTTCCGTCCTGTCATTTTGGGAAACCAGTGATAAATCCCGGCATAAATCCCAAACACAGAACCACCAAACAGTACATAGTGGAAGTGCGCTACTACATAATAGGTATCGTGGACGTGAATATCAAAAGGTGCTGTCCCCATTGTCACGCCGCTTAAACCACCCATGACAAACATCGACAACAAGCCGATCGCAAATAGCATGGCACTAGTAAAGCGAATCTTACCACCCCAGAGAGTCGCAACCCAACCGAAAATCTTCACGCCGGTAGGAACTGCCACAATCAAAGTTGAGATTGTGAAAAACATCCGCATCCAGCCTGCTGTACCACTGGTAAACATATGGTGTACCCAGACAAACAAGCCAACAACACAGATAGCGACAGTAGAATAGGCGATCGCCTTATAACCAAAGATTGGCTTCCGTGCATGGACGGGAATCACTTCGGACATAATGCCGAAGATGGGCAGAATCATCAAATATACTGCCGGGTGAGAGTAGAACCAGAACAAATGTTGATAGATAACGACGTTACCACCAGCATCTGGTTTAAAGAAAGAAGTACCAAAGTTGATGTCAAATAGCAATAATACCAAACCCGCAGCTAACACAGGTGTAGAAACCAGTGCTAGTACAGAAGTTGCTAAGATAGCCCAGCAGAACAGAGGTAATTGATCCCACTTCATGCTGGGGACTTTCATCATCAGGATGGTAACAACGAAGTTCACCGAACCGAGAATTGAAGAAGTCCCTACCAACACGATCGCCAAAATCCACAGACTTTGCGCGATGGGTGCGGTGACTAGACTTAATGGTGGGTAAGCAGTCCAACCAGATTGAGAACCACCGAAAATAAAACTTGCTGCAAGTAGTAATCCGGCTGGTGGGTTTAACCAAAAAGCGACCGCGTTCAATTTCGGGAACGCCATATCCCGCGCCCCAATCATCAAGGGGATGAGATAATTACCAAAACCCCCGATCGCACTAGGAACAATCCACAGGAAAATCATGATTGTCCCGTGGTTGGTCATGAAGGCGTTGTACAGATTTGGATCAATGAAGTCTGCATCAGGTGTGGCTAACTCAGTACGAATTGCGATCGCCATCAACCCACCAATCAAGTAGAAGAAAAAGGCAGTCACCAAATATTGGATGCCTATAACCTTATGATCTACGTTAAACGTGAAATAGTCCCGCCATTTCCAAGCCGGTTGAAAATGTACACTGTGTCCCTTATCTGATGGTCTGTATGGTGGAAATTCTACTTGTGTCATAACCGATTTTTTGACTATTGACTCTTGTCGAGACGCGATTAATCTCTTTGAGAAGCCTCTCTCTGAGCGTCTATGCGTCTCTACCGAACATTGACCAATGACTCCAAACTTGCTGCATCAATCCCCAAGTGTTGAACATGAGGTGCGAGAAACTCTGATGTAGACAAATTCGCTGGGTTAACAGCAACAGCTTGTTGAAGATTCTCCTGTTGAGCAACCTGATTTTCTGTCAGCCAGCTATCAAACTCTTCTGGTGTGTGGACAATAACCTGTGTCCGCATCGAACCGTGATAACCACCGCAAAGTTCAGCACAAACTACTGGATATGTACCTGGTTTAGTCGCTACAAATCTTAATTCGGTAGGGATACCAGGGATTGCGTCTTGCTTGAGCCGAAATTGAGGTACCCAAAAGGAGTGAATTACATCCTGTGCTGAAAGATTAAGCTGCACATCAGCACCGACAGGAACGTGCAGTTCCCCAGAGTTAACGCCGTTGTTATAGTCAAATAACCAAGCAAACTGCATACCAGTCACATTCACCACCAAATCCGCAGGTTTCGCCTGATTTGTAGGAGATGCGCCAATCCCAATGCTGGGAGCAGTTTTAGCTGTCATATCATCTAGAGTACCAGCCATAGCCGTTCCAGAGGTGTGAGCTGCATGACTGGGATGACTCCCAGGCTCTAACCCTCCCATTTGGTTAAAGACATCTACGCTGTAAATACCTAGGCAAATTACGATCAGTGATGGAATTGCCGTCCAAAAGATTTCTAGCGGGATGTTACCTTCGATCGCTACACCATCGGTATTGTCACCCCGACGACGACGATATTTGAACAAGAAAATCAAAATCGTGCCTTCTACTACCAAAAATAGGGCTACAGCAATGGTAAACATAATATTAAAAAATTCGTCTACCAAGGGTGCTTGTAGTGATGCTTGTACAGGCAATAGATTGTGATTTTGACCTATCCACAGACTGATTACTCCAATTACTATTCCAGCAATCAGAGTCCATAATGAAACAGGAATTTGTTGCATAGTACCTGCTTTTTAGTTATTGGTATTAGGGGCTTTGGGCGCGGAGCATGGGGTATTGAGCATTGCTTTATCACACATAGTCCCTATTCCCCAGCTATAGGCTTTTACATTATTGACCAGATAATGTTTTTTTCACTTATTAAAGTTCTAGCTTATGAAAATAAAAATCGGGGGAATTATTCCAGATATCTTCATATCTTACCCCCAAAACTTAACAATAGATTGTGAAGTTGACGAACAAGTATATTTGTGCTTAATCCCATCAAGAACACTGTTAGTTGTAATAGCAAGTATGAATTTGTTAATAGTAAACAAGTAGTGGTTTACGCATTTGTTTTCTACGAACTTTTTACCGTCCGTAAAGTTTAAAATATTCCCCTCTATTTACCTTGCCGAGTATTTTTATGTCACTACTAACAGTATTCTTTGGTACACATATTAGTTTTCAAAGGCAACGTGGGTGTAGCAATTTTTAGGACAAATCCGCGCACAAGCTTCACAACCAACGCAGTTTTCTGGGTTGGCAACTACCATGACTTTGCGCTCGATTTCATCATCTTCTTCATCATCCACAAATTCACCTTCTTCATTGAGTGCTTTCAAATCCAGCACAGAATAACCACATACTTTAATACATCTGCCACATCCGATACATTTGTCCTTATTGATTGATTGAGCAAATTTAGGTGTCCAAGTCTTGCCGCCAAATGTCAATCCTGTAACTACTGCCATGACTAAACTCCCGGCTATCCTGCCAATAAACTTGTTGGTACTTGAATATTTATCCTACTTTAATTTTATCTAGTTATTTTGTTATCAAGTGATTAATTTGTAGAGTCAATAAATGCTAATTGTATACAAAATTATGCCCCTAATATATGCTTATGCTTAAATGAAAAAAATTATGATTAATGATTTGATATTGTCCTTATATTAAACATACTATCCGTCTGTGAATGATACAGGATTTATTATCTTAAAAATTTATTTAGATGTGGTATCTCTAATAATAGCAACACCGTATTGCATTAATAAATACAAACACAACAAGTAATTCTCTATAAAAATACTAATAAGGTTATGCAATTAATTAGCAAATTGCTGATAATTACATATTTTAGACTATAAATTGTATCTCAATACACAAAATGATTTTTTCGATATCTATAAATATATACTTCCGGCAAAGCTATTTTTTGCTAAATGATTATCAATGCCTTAATCACAATCATGGAAAAAATCATAAACATAAGAATTACTTCATCACCCATCGAATTTGTCATCGCCATGACAGATTATTACTATGAGTTAAATATTCAAGTTATTAATAAACTTAACAAATCGAATAACTATGGTCTTAAATATTCAATATAAATACTTTGGTTAAGGCTTTAAGGTTCAATGAAAATTTTCACCAACTAAATTTTATTGAATTTTTAATAACCTTTTCTAAGCTCATTACGAACAAAATCATCAAAATATTTATGAAATATTTATCTAATGAAGAAGTAAAATTAATCTCCAATTAATAGCCGAAAATAGCTTCTGATTGGGTGCAAAGTCTAAATATGGATGTGGGCAATTATTCCAGTAAGAATATTTTTACTGCTGAATAAATAACTAGGTAGCAAATGCAAAATAAACAGGACACATCCAGGGGAGACTTAAGCCGAACATCTCAACGATTCAAGTGGGAAAAGAGCCAATATGCCTTATACAATTCCTAACAAAAATTGCGTTGGATGTGACAACTGCCGTCCCCAATGTCCTACGGGTGCAATCAAAATAGAAGGCAATCAATATTGGATAGATCCTTGTCTTTGTAATAATTGTGAAGGCTATTATCCTGAACCGCAATGTGTAATAGCTTGTCCAACCAAATCTCCGATCCCGTGGCAGGCGAAGAAGGGGAGATGCAAAATAGAACCGAGAGATGCTACCAGTTCAGACTTGTTTTCTAATGGCAAGAATAACCCATTTGCTTCTGCGATCGCTATTTGGGAAGCTTGCAACCTATTAGCGCAGCGTACATCCCTCAATTGGGAACAGGATGAAGCAGGCTATCTCTGTTATAGCAGACAAGTTAATCAAGGACGGGGTGCGATCGCCTTTCACATCCAAGATCCATTTCAAGTCAGCGAACACGCTAAAGATATTAGTGCAATTGAGACGCTAGATATTCGCGCCGCTTGTATCCATCTTATTTTTGCTGCTCATGCTACAGCTTTAGATCAACCTTGGGCGCAAGAATTTGCCATTGACGAACGACAACTAGAGAAATATTTAGGACTGGAGAAACGCAAAGACCTAAGTAAAATTGCCAAACTTTCCTTAATGAAAAACCTTGTGCTGCAAGCTTGTTCACTGATTATTTCCCTCGACTGGCCCCAACAAGGTCGAGTCCAGGGGTTTTCAGTTAAAAATAGCCGCTTGTGGCACTTGGTCAACATTCAACACCACTTTCAAGAAGATGACCTAGGATGCAAATATCTCATCGGACTAACTTTTAAAATCCGCGCCGGGATATGGTCTCAATATTTCTTGAACAAACAAGGATGTAAAGAACGTAGTTCATTCTACCAATATGGTAGTCTGCCCAAAACTGTCTTAACCACAGTCATGAGCATTTGGCAGCAACATGAAGGCGCAGTTAGGCTAATGCTGTGGTTGCTGTTTAAAACCAAAATGGGTAAGGAACAACGCATCACTGTTCCTACCTTGCTCCGCATCGCCTATGGCGAAGAAAAAGTCTCCCTAGCTTCCCGACACAGAGAAGAACGCAAACGTCTATTACGGACATTTGAAAGCGATTTGGAAATTCTCAACCATCATGGCATTAAACCCGTCTTCGACCCCATTACCTATCCCCTAGAAATTCAACCCCTCTGGGCAAAGTTAATGGATATTCCCGAAGATCCTGATGAAGCATTAGAATTTTGGATTAATGACGCTGGTGGCGAAACCCGCCTCACCGACACCGGCCCCCGTGGTAAGTGGAATCTCTTAATGAATGCACGGATTTTAGCTTTTGAATTACCCCCAGAATGGGAACGCCAAATCTCAGAATCAGAAAAAAAGCAACGGCGCACCGCTAGAGTCAGACGTAAATCTCCCACCACAGATGACTTAGTTGGTGAGCAGATTTTACAGGCACGAAAAACATTAAATCTCTCTCAACGAGAATTAGCCAAGCTCACAGGTAAAAGCCAAAGCTGGATTCGAGATGTCGAAAATGGTCGCTTAAAAGTCAAGCTCGAAGACCAAGCAATCTTACGTAAAGTGCTAAATATTGCTTAATGTTAGCGTTACCTGAAACTCAAGTAGAGAAGTAGCATCGCTACGTCTCTACTTTTTCACCAGATATCTATTAGTTATTTTTGCTAGTCAAACTACTAGGATTAATATTAATTAATGGTATTGAACCATTACCACCCATAACCATTGGGAACTTGCCATCCCATTTTTCTATTGCTTGCTTTTGCAATAACTCCGGCGTTAAAGTTAGCCTTTGTAATCTTTGCGCCTCCGCTTGACCTTTCGCACGGTTAACATCAGCTTGAGCTTCTTGAGTTGCTTTTTTAGCAATAAATTCTGCTTGTTTAGCTTCTTGTTCGGCAATCTGTTTAGATTCAATGGCTCTACTAAATTCTGGAGAAAAAGAAAAATTTACTAGAGAAACATCATCGACTATTAAACCGTAAGCCTGAAGTCTATTTTTTAAATTATTATCAATTTCCTCCTTCAATTCTGTTCTGCGGGTGATAATTTCTTCTGCTGTTTTTTTTGCAGTTGCAGCCTTTAAAACCTCAGATACAGCCGGAGTGATGATGCTGGTCACTATTTGTTGTTGATCTCCGACTTGTTGAAACACTCTATTGACTTTACTGGGGTCAACGTGCCAGTTGATAGCCAATTCTGTTTTCAGTTGTTGGAGGTCTTTAGAAGCCGCATCAGCTTGAAAGGTATTTTGTTGCACGCGCACACTAATTCTTTTAACCGATGTGACAAGGGGCATAATCGTATGCAGTCCTTCATCTAAAACCTGATCTTGGACTTTACCAAATTGCATCAATACACCACGTTCACCCGCATTTACAATTGTAAATGGACGAAACATGATAGCTAAAAACAAGAAGAATATCCCTCCAGTTAAATAAAAACCATATTTGAACTTACCATTAGAGGTATTTGGAATATTACGCATATTTTTATTCTCCTTATGCAATAATTGTCTATCGAGATGAATCTCAGCATCAATGACTGCGGACTAGCAAATCATTACAAATTTTTACAAATTGCTGTCAATCATTGGGATTAGCTTTTGGGAATAATTAAGCCAAAAATTGGTAGTAGTTTGGGGGTAATATCTCGCAGAGTCTCCCTCATAAATTGACCAGGATGCGTGTTCATCTTCTATCAGAAAGTACAAATAAATTAAAATTAAGGACAACTGTAGATACACAGTTATCATTAGCTTTTTTAGAAAAAAGCTTTTAACTATTACTTAAAAATATGAAGATTTATCAACCCCATGCTTGGCCTCAGAGTTTGGCAGGAGCGATCGCTATTCAAGAAGAATTACGGAATCAAGTAATTGTACAGGATGAATTGCCGCAACAGGTAAAATACGTTGCTGGTGTCGATATGGGTTTTGAAGCCGATGGTACTATTAGCCGTGCAGCAGTGGCGGTGCTGAGTTTTCCTGAGTTGCAAGTCATCGAAACCCAATTAGCATACCGTCCTACTACATTTCCTTACATTCCTGGTTTTTTATCATTTCGAGAAATACCAGCAATACTTGATGCCTTAGAAAAAATTCAAACCACACCAGATATTATCTTGTGTGATGGTCAGGGAATCGCTCATCCCCGTAGGTTAGGTATAGCAAGTCACCTAGGAGTCATCATCAACATACCAACCATTGGGGTCGCAAAATCCTTACTTATTGGTAAACATGAAGAGTTACCAGACACCAAAGGTAGTTGGCAACCATTAATACATCACGGTGAAACTATTGGTGCAGTTTTAAGAACTCGCGCCGGAGTAAAACCTGTGTATGTTTCCAGTGGGCATAAAATCAGTTTACCCACGGCTATTGACTACGTGTTGCGTTGCACACCAAAATATCGGTTGCCAGAAACTACTCGCATCGCTGATAAATTAGCATCTGATAGGTGACAGGTTACAGGTTACAGGTGATAGGGGTGACAAACAGGAGTTACGCAAAAAAGGCTTATTTTAATGTTTGCGATCGCCAAGCCTTGATTTTTCTTGTGAGTACCTAGGTAATAATAGTAACAACTCATCGTATTATTTTGTTGAACTTTGTTCTAAAAACTTGCTTACTACCGCTCAATCGTGTTAGGAATCGCACAGAAAGTAGTTGAAGTAGCTAAATACGAGTTACCCAAGTTGGAACAATGAACGCACTTACTTTACAGTGGCATGATGCTGGTCAAAACAAAACTCAGCAAATTTACGAACAACAGCCAAGTAAAAATCCTGGCACTGTCCGCATTGGTAGAGATCCACTCCAGTGTGACATTGTTTTGACAAACCCAACTGTATCTGGGCTGCATATAGAAGTATTTTTTAATTCTCAGCAGCAAAGTTTTTATATCAGAAATTTGCGATCGCAAAATCCTCCCCTTATAGACGGACAACAACTCATCCAAGGAGAAAGACCTCTAAATCAAGGTAGCATCATCTACTTGGGACAAGCACAACTCCAAGTTACTGCTGTGAATATTAATACTATTGCAGCCACAATTTTAGCTCCACCCCAACCACCAGTGCATCAAAATCGCCAATTCACACCCCCTGTACAACAACAGCCACCAGTGCATCAAAATCGTCAAGTTACAGCCCCTCTGCAACAACAGCCACCAGTGCCTCAACAACAGCCAGTCACACCCCATATACACAACCATCCAGCAACACCAGCACAAGGAAATTACGGCTTAGAGTGTCCTAGATGCCATAAAGTGTCCCGAATTGAAAATTTACAAGTAGGCTGTCCCTGGTGTGGTACATCTTTAGCTGCGGCAGTCAGTGTATTAGTCGCACCGGGGAATTAAACAATTCGTAATTCGTAATTCGTAATTCGTAATTACGTGTTGTAACGACTAAAAAATAAAACAACATTAATTTAAGCTCACAGATAAATCTGGGGATAATTAATTTTGAATTTTGAATTTTGAATTTTGAATTCGGAGCGCAGCGACGTGACTAACCTACAAATTCAATTGACTTGGGAAGACCCAACAACGGGGGAACGGCGAGAACCAACGTTAAATGTGCCGATAGCTTTTGGTCGAGAATTTGCTCGGTTGCCTGCGGAAGTGGACGGAAAGCGCGTTGCGCGAATGTTGTTAAATAGTAATGAAATCTCTCGTTACCATGCTTTGATTGCTTGGGAAAACAATCAATTTGTGGTGATTGACCAAGGCAGTGTGAATGGTGTGCTTGTTAATGGTCAACGCCAACCGCGTAGTGTTCTCAATAATGGTGATACGCTGCAAATTGGCCCCTACATAATGATGGTGACTTTGGGTAGTAATGCCAGTCCACAAATCACCAGTCTCCCTTCTTTAATTCAATTTAATCCTCATACTAATATCCCCGATCCGAGCTTACCGCCAGCTCGTCCTGTTACACCTTTGGGAAGTAATTTTCCCCCACCGGCATTTCAAGCTGAACAACAGATTGTTGTCCAAGCACTCCACGCGACAGGTTTACCTGTAGATGAATATGATTTTTTGGCAGTTGGGGGAGGACTAGGTAGTTTTATCTGGTCTGATTTACTGCGAATTAGCGGCGTGCGTGCAGAAAAAATTGCGGCTTTGGGATTAGAACCAGAACCTTATGCTCGTTATAAACGGCTGTGTTTGAATTCCCAAATTCCTTTATATGAAAGACTGCGGTCTAATTCTGATTCTTGTCCTGATAATATTTGGGGTTGGCCTAGCTATGCTTGGCGAGAAGCTTGGCACGACTTAACTAAAGGTAAGCCAAACACAGCATTGCGGTACTTATGGCAAGTATTTGGAGAACCAACCTTTGCGGAAACTTATACTCCCCGTGCAACCAATGTTTTTGATTCTATTGACAGAGAAGCCAAACGGATTGGCTGGAGTCAAATTTATCGTTATGGACGAGTCAGAGCAATTCGCAAAACTGATGATGGTAGATATTGTGTAGCCTATTCTCGTGGACAAGGTAATCACGCTTTTGTCGTTTGTCGTTATATACATTTAGCTACTGGGTATCCAGCAATTCAGTTTCTCGATGATTTGCAGGCTTATAGAGAAAAATATCAAGATTTTAAATCCGTCGTGAATGCTTATGAAGCACACGATCATGTATACGAGCAATTAGAACGCCAAGGTGGAACTGTATTAATTCGGGGACGGGGAATTGTAGCTTCGCGGATTGTGCAGCGCATTTATGAAGCCAGACGCAAAAATCCCAATATTACAGTTTTGCATTTAATGCGATCGCCTAAACCCCAAGGCAACACATTCCAAAAAGCCACACGGCTAGTCAAAAATCATTACGAATTTCAACCCTTCAACTGGCCCAAATCCTGTTGGAGTGGTGAACTGCGAGTCATGCTAGAAAAAGCCACACCAGACGAACGCAAACGCTTACTCTCAGACTGGGGTGGTACAACCACAGCCGACCGTTTAGACTGGCAGCAAATTACTGAAAATGGCTTAAAAGAAGGTTGGTATCAAATCACCTTCGGGGAGGTATTAACAGTAGAAAGGGACGCACAAAATCGCACTATCAGCCAAATCCAAGAGAAAGGCTTTGGTCAAATGAAATTAGTGGCTGATTTTATTGTTGATGCCACAGGTTTAGATGCCAAAGTGCAAGCCAATCCTCTATTAGATGATTTGGTGAAGCATTACAATCTACCTCTAAACTATCTGGGACGCTTGGCTGTCGCCAATAACTTTGAAATCCCCGAAATGCGAAATGCTAAAGGTCAAATGTATGTAGCCGGGGCAATTACCCTCGGTGGCCCCTATGCAGCCGTTGATAGTTTCCTCGGTTTGCAATACTCCGCCTTAGTCGCCGTTGATGGACTCGCCTCCGCCCGTGCGCCAGGAGTCCATCGTTTAAATCCCTTCAGTTCTTTTGGACAGTGGTTAAAGTGGGTGTCGAATCAATCACCATCTTGAGTGCTGAGTGCTGAGTGCTGAGTGCTGAGTTGTGAGTTGTGAGTTGTGAGTGCTGTTAGCGGTAGCGCGGCGTTTAGCCGATGCTGAGTTGTGAGTGAAGGTAACGATTTCCCAGTCCCTAATCCGCAAGAGTCATTTAATTTTGAATTTTGAATTTTGAATTTTGAATTGATTTGTCCCTAATCCCGATGAATGAAAATCTAGATAATCCCTTTCAAAAACTCAAGGTTCGCTACCTGTTTTGGCAGTTTTTGCTGATATCTTTTGGTATTGGCTTAGTACAAGGCTTAGTGCAGGAGGGTAGCGGGCAAAAATTAAATAGTCAAGCTTCAATACTAGTTCTCTACATCCTGATATTTTGTTCATTGTCTCTCTGGACACTGGCAGACTTTAAGCGCACAGGCGTTAACCTTAAATATTTAATGGGAAGTGTTCCCAAGAACTATAAATGGTTCTCGACATTAGGTTTGGTTTTGTTGATGATTTTATTTTCCATTAGTGCTTATCTAGTGTCGTTTTCCCTTTTATCATGGGTTGCACCTAATTTCATCGAAGCCTTACTCAAGCAAGTTGCCAACAATCCTGCGCCTCGTAACTCTGCACCGCTATTTTACAATCTGCTGGGAGCGATCGCTTACGTAGTTATTGCCCCCATCACCGAGGAATTTATCTTTCGCGGCTTTATCTTACAGCGTTGGGCCGCTAAATGGGGTCTTCGTTCCGCTTTGGTGGTTTCGTCAATCTTATTTGGAGTTTTACACGCCAACTTTTTAGGATTATCTGTATTTGGCCTTGTCATGGGGGTTTTATACATCAAAACCCGGTCGTTAATTGTACCCATTGCCTGCCATGCCTGGAATAATTTACTAGCATCGGGCATGGGATTTTTATCTAGTGGTGCTGAAACAACAACGACATCAGCAGTCAACACTTTGGAACAATTGCGTTCTGGTTGGTGGGTAGGAGTCTTGTTGATGTCAGTCTCATTACCTTTCTTGCTGCGCTTCCTCATACGGAATTGGCCGCGCAAAGACGCAGTAGTTCCATATTTAATTAACGCCAATACTGCATATAGGTAAAATTTTGGCGGAAAAAATAAAAAAATATACTGTTTAATGGTGTAGAAATGTATAGAATCTTGTAAAGATATAAGATAAATTTTTTTAAGATGCAAACATTACCAGTTCCTTCCTCAATGCAGCTGTCTTTATCACCAAATCAATGTCAGCCTTTGAAGATTGTCGCACTGGGGGATAGTTTAATATACGGCTTTGGCGACCCCGAAAAGGGGGGCTGGGTAGAACAATTGCGGCGATCGTGGATGTTGCCAAATAGTTCTGGTCATGTCCTGTACAATTTGGGAGTAAGAGGCGATCGCACCCAGCAAGTAGCACAAAGATTAGAAGTAGAATTTCGCCATCGAGGTGAACTGCGAAATCGTGTCCCCGACTTAATTATCCTCTCTGTAGGGGTAAATGATTCACCACGCCTAGGCCGTCCCAATGGCAAAAACTATACAGACTTTGCTGTATTTGAGTCAGAAATCGCTACACTATTAGACCAAGCACAGCAACTTTGTCCTGTATTATTTGTGGGCGTAGTTCCCGTCAATGAAGCTAAAATGCCTTTTCTAGATTGTTTGTACTACAATCATGTCGATCAATACCGCTACAAAGAAGCCACTAAAATAGCTTGTACCCAACGGCAAATTCCCTATTTAGATATTTTTGATCGCTGGATGGCACGCGGCGATACTTGGTGCAAGCATCACTTAAGTGAAGATGGTCTTCATCCCAATACCCTAGGTTATCAAGCTTTGTTAGAAGATGTTGTTAATTGGGAAGCACTAGCAACCTATCACCCTCGACTTGAGTACCAATTAGAACTATCCTAGAAAAGCAATACCCACATCTCTTATACAGACGCGATCCATCGCATCTCCTCTAATCAGCCATCAGCACGCTTATGACACCAACTTTGTTCGGTCGTTGGCAAACTCGGTTATTATTACTATCTACTGTCGGTGTCCTAGTATCTCTACCCTTTGCAACAGGTTTAATTTACGGCTCTCCTGATTCTATCTATTTTTGGATACTTGGCTATGTTGCGATTTTCGGTTTAGGGTGGGATGTACTTTATAACTATCTGCAAAAGTTCCGTTGGGATAGGGACTGGCCAGCTGCCTATCAACTCCTGGCTGGTATTTGGGAATTAGTATTTGTTTTTTGTGGAGTCAAAATTTTTGGCTTTTTACCAGCACCTATACCCAAAGATTCTATAGACTTAGATGCTTTTGTATTACATTACAGCGTCGTTTGGTTATCAGTATTTATAGCTTCTCAAAGCATCATGCGAATTTTATTTCCCCGTTCACGATTCCGAGGAGGACAATGGTTGTGAACCAATTCACAACAATGCTCCGCCCCGCTACAAAAAAATGGCGAAGGTATTGTTAATAGGAAAAAGTGCTGAGTTAACAGTGCTGTTAGCGGAAGCGGGGCTTTGAGCAGCTTACTCTTCTCCTTACTCAACACACAGCACTCAACACTCGGCACTCAGCACTCAGCACTCAGCACTCAGCACTCAACACTCAGCACTCAACACTCGGCACTCAGCACTCAATCAAGTCAATGATAAGCATCCATTGGTAGACAAGAACAAACGAAGTTTCTGTCACCAAAAGCCGCGTCAATTCTGCCGACACTCGGCCAGAATTTATGTTCGCGTGTCCACGGTGCAGGATAGGCGGCTTGTTCACGAGAATAGGAATGATTCCACTCGCCAGCGATGAGACTTGCGGCTGTGTGGGGTGCGTTTTTTAAGAGATTATCTTCAGCATCCATCTTACCTGACTCAATTTCCGCGATTTCTTGGCGAATTGCCATCAGCGCATCACAAAAACGGTCTAATTCTGCCTTCGATTCGCTTTCTGTGGGTTCAACCATGATTGTCCCCGCGACAGGCCAGGAGACAGTCGGAGCATGGAAACCATAGTCCATCAGGCGTTTAGCGATATCATCAATTTCGATATTGGCGGATTTTTTGAGGGCGCGCAAATCTAAAATACATTCATGGGCAACTAAACCATTCTGCCCTTTGTACAACACTGGATAGTAGGTTGCCAATTTCTTCGCGATGTAGTTGGCGTTGAGAATTGCCACTTTGGTAGCTTCCGTCAACCCATCTGCACCCATCATGACAATATACATCCAAGAAATCACCAAAATACTAGCACTTCCCCAAGGTGCAGCAGCCACAGCACCAAGTTGGGAATTGGACATTGCATTCTTCCTAGTCCCCAACACCGGATGTCCCGGTAAAAATGGGACAAGATGGGACGCAACACCAATTGGCCCCATACCTGGGCCGCCGCCACCGTGGGGAATACAGAAGGTTTTATGTAAGTTCAGGTGACACACATCTGCACCAATATCACCAGGGCGACAAATACCCACTTGGGCGTTCATATTTGCCCCATCCATATAGACTTGGCCGCCGTGACTATGAACTACCGCGCAGATTTCCTGAATTGCTTCCTCAAATACGCCGTGAGTTGAGGGATAAGTCACCATTAAAGCTGCCAGTTCATGGCTATGTTTTTCTGCTTTGGCTTTTAAGTCCGCAACGTCAATATTACCGTTAGCATCACAGGCGACTGCTACCACCTTCATCCCACACATTACCGCACTAGCCGGATTTGTACCGTGGGCTGAGGTGGGAATTAAACAAACGTTCCGGTGCGCTTCTTCCCGGCTGTCGTGATATTGACGAATCACCAAAAGTCCTGTGTATTCCCCTTGCGAACCTGCATTGGGTTGCAGGGAAACTCCCGCAAAGCCTGTGATTTCTCCTAACCACGCCTCTAATTGTTGGAACAGAATTTGATAACCCCGTGTTTGATATGGCGGTGCAAAGGGGTGTATCTTGCCAAATTCCTCCCATGTCACTGGAATCATCTCGGCTGTGGCGTTTAACTTCATGGTACAAGAACCCAAGGGAATCATCGATGTTGTGAGAGATAAGTCCTTGGTTTCTAACTTATGGAGATAACGCAATAACTCTGTTTCGGAATGATAGCAGTTGAAAACGGGGTGAGTTAGGTAGCTGCTAGTACGAGGGAAGGGGAGATGAGACGCAGATGTTAATTCTGCGGCGGTGAAGGGTAAGTTATCAGTCAAAGCAAAAATTTGCCAGAGTTCAATGACTTCTTCTAAGGTGGTGGTTTCATCTAAAGAGATGCCGACAGCAGTATCATTGAAAACACGCAAATTAATATTTCTGGCTTGGCAACCCGCAAGAATAGCTTCTAGGTTTTGTGTTCCTAACTCTACCTGCAAAGTATCAAAGAAATTTTCTGAATTAATCTTGTAACCCAGACGCTTTAATCCTGCTGCCAGGATAGCAGTTAGCCGGTGAATATTCTCGGCAATATTTTTTAGTCCCTCTGACCCATGATAGACGGCGTACATACTCGCTATCACTGCTAGTAACACCTGTGCAGTACAAATATTACTGGTGGCTTTTTCCCGGCGGATATGTTGTTCACGAGTTTGCAAAGCTAGACGCAAAGCTGTTTTGCCGTGGACATCTTTAGACACACCCACAATGCGCCCTGGAACTTGCCGCTTGTATTCTTCCTTAGTCGCAAAGTATGCCGCATGAGGGCCACCAAAACCCAAGGGAACACCGAAGCGTTGGGTGCTACCGACAGCAATATCCGCCCCAAATTCACCGGGAGGGGTGAGTAGAGTTAAACTTAAGGGATCTGCTGCTACCGTGACCAATGCACCCTGAGCATGGGCTTTTTCAATAAAAGCGCGGTAGTCGTAGATAGTACCATCACTAGCGGGATATTGTAGAACTGCCCCGAAAATTGTTTGAGCAAAATCAAAGGTCTGATGATCACCGATAATAATTTCAATGCCTAAAGGTTTCGCCCGTGTTTGCAAGACATCGATAGTTTGGGGATGACAATCACGGGAAACAAAATAGGCATGGGCTTTATTTTTACACACGCCGTAACTCATCGTCATAGCTTCGGCGGCGGCTGTAGCTTCATCTAATAATGAAGCGTTGGCAATTTCCAAACCCGTTAAATCAATAATCATGGTTTGGAAATTTAGCAGTGCTTCAAGTCGCCCTTGGGCTATCTCTGGCTGATAAGGGGTGTAAGCTGTATACCAACCAGGGTTTTCCAGGATATTACGCCCAATCACAGGGGGGGTAATACAGTCGTAATATCCCATACCAATGTATGAGCGGAACACTTGGTTTTTCGCGGCAATTTGTTTTAACTTTGCCAGTGCTGCGTACTCGGTTTGTGCTGCTGGTAACTGTAGGGTTTGATTCAGCCTGATTGCTGTCGGTACTGTTTTATCAATTAAATCATCTAGGCTAGACAATCCCAACACCTCAAGCATTTGCTGGATGTCTTGAGAATTTACGCCTATATGCCTTTGTATAAAATTATCTTTTTTTTCTAGTGATTGATGAAGGCGATCGCCTTCGGTGGGGCGTAGCCCATCGCTAGACTGAGAAATAGAGGCAAACGATACCACAAACTTAATACTCCAGATATAACTAATTAATATTTTGCAACAAATACTCTTGACAGGTCGGAGTAGTCTATTGATTTATTGATAATTTCATCACTTTGTGGTGGGGAGTGGGCAATTCAATTTTGGATTTACGTTAGCGTACAAGTATTTTGGATTGGGTTTCAATCTAAAATCCCAAATCCGTCTTGAAAAGTTGAGCCACTGCGTTGGACGGGTTTCCCGGCTTGTAGCAAGTGGCGTTCCTAGGTTGGGAAACCCGCCTACAGAACTTTCCGCAAAATCTAAAATTCCCAGTCCCCAGTCCCCTATTCCCCTTCCACCTCAGCGCGATACTCGTCCGCAGTCAACGCATCATTTACATCATCAGGGTCATTGACGCGTAATTTTAAGAACCAGCCTTCACCGTAGGGATCATCTGCAACGGCTTCGGGGGATTCAATCAAAGCTTCATTGCGTTCTATAACTGTGCCGGTTATTGGTGCATTCAAGTCTTCGACAGCTTTGACTGATTCAATTGAACCAAAGGTATCTCCTTTAGTAATCAGATCACCAATTTCTGGCAATTCCAAAAATACCACGTCACCTAATTGGTCTACGGCAAATTCTGTAATGCCGATA
The DNA here is from genome assembly GCF_034931465.1 of Anabaena sp. UHCC 0399. Lineage (NCBI taxonomy): Bacteria > Bacillati > Cyanobacteriota > Cyanophyceae > Nostocales > Nostocaceae > Anabaena > Anabaena sp. UHCC 0399. The sequence continues at coordinate 37,299 of NZ_JAYGGZ010000062.1, forward strand.
GTGGCAATTTCGCCATCTAGCCGCACATATTCATGAGTATCCAGATATTTTAAATCTTGAGGGTATTCAAACGACGACATCTCTCTTCCTCTGCAATATCAAAACAATCGCTCTAACGGTAATTCAGATCATACTTAGCAAGTAAGCTTGAGTATCTTACAACACATTTAGTAGTCCAACCCCTTCGGGGAATTCAAAATTCAAAATTCAAATCCTCTACTTTTAAGTATGGGGATTCTAACCTCTGTAAAATTTGGTCAAAATAAGTCAATAGTCATTAGTCATCCTCCCTTGTCCCAGTCCCCAGTTAACTAATTTTGACTTTTGACTTGATTTGTCTCCACTCCCTAAACCTTGTTTTTCGACTTATAAAAGGGACGTTTAACTACATTTGCTGGGTATGCCTTACCACGAATTTCTACTTCTAGTTGCTGTCCCACCTTCGAGAGTTGGGCGGGAACATAAGCTAAAGCTACGGGATAACCCAGTGTAGGCGATAGAGTCCCACTAGTAACTTCTCCTACTACTTTACCGTCTGCAATCACTGGGTAGCCGTGACGGGCAATATTGCGTCCTTGGGTTTGTAAACCTATGAGTCGGCGTTGCACTCCGGCGGCTTTTTGTTGTTCTAAAACAGCCCGACCAATAAAATCTCCTTTGGTATCGAGATGGACTAGCCAACTCAGCCCGGCTTCTAGGGGTGTGGTAGTGTCGTCAATATCCTGTCCGTAAAGTGCCATCGCGGCTTCTAAGCGTAGAGTGTCTCTCGCGCCCAATCCGCAGGGGGTGACACCAGCATTAGAGAGACTACGCCATAACTCTACCCCTACATCTGGGTCTAGTAATACTTCAAAGCCATCTTCCCCGGTGTAACCTGTGCGGGCAATAAAGGCGGGTTTACCTAGTATTGTGGTTTGGAGGTGTCCAAAAGCTTTGATTGGTTGTAAGTCTTCTTGGACAAAGGGTTGCAGATATTTGATGGCTTTTGTCCCTTGGACAGCGATTAAGACTTTTTCTGGTGAAAGGTCTTGAAACTTGACCTCGTTTTGATCAAGGTGCTGTAATAACCATGCTTTATCTTTGGTGGTGGTGGCTGCATTGACAATGATGAATACCTGTTGTGTACCAGTGGAATCTTCTCCTTGGTAGTAGACGATGATGTCATCAATGATTCCCCCTTGGGGGTTTAATAATACAGTGTATTGGGCTTGACCTGGTTGCAAACGACTCAAGTCTGAAGGTACTAAACCCTGGAGTTGAGAAATCAGGTTTTTACCTTGGAGGGTAAATTTACCCATGTGGGAAATATCAAACATCCCAGCGTTATTTCTCACCGCTTCGTGTTCGCGGGAAATACCGCTATATTGCACCGGCATTTCCCAACCACCAAAGCTGGTAAAGCGGGCTTTGAGTTTTACACCCTGTTGATATAAAGGGGTTCGCGCTAAGGTTTCGGCAGTTTCTTGTTGATTAGCCACAGGTAGTTTTGCTTATGCGATCGCACTTCAATATATATCCTACTTCTATGGGAATTGGGAATTCACCTCTCACCACTCCCATCTGATGTTTAATATTGAATGGGAGTGTTGAGTTTTGTTAAGAATAAATTATGAGATATTGGCAAGTGCTAGCTAGTTTTGTTCTAGCTATGGTTTTGTTTTTGTTTCCTCTGGCGGCGGAGGCTGCTAGTTCTTCTAGCATTACCCGTTCGGCTGGGGATGAACTCAAAGCTAAAAACTTTGTTGGTCAAAGTTTAGTTGGTGCTGAGTTTACTAATGTAGATTTAAAGAATGCTAACTTTAGCAACGCTGACTTACGCGGTGGGGTGTTTAACGGTACTGTGTTGGAGGGCGTAAATCTGCATGGTGTCGATTTCAGTAATGGTATTGCTTATCTAGCCCAGTTTAAGAATGCTGATTTAAGTGATGCAGTGTTAACAGATGCGATGATGCTGCGTTCTATTTTTAATAATGTTGATGTCACTGGTGCAGATTTCACCAATGCAGTTTTAGATGGTGTACAGGTGAAAAAACTCTGTACGAAAGCTAGTGGTGTCAATTCTAAAACTGGTGTTGATACTCGCGAGTCTTTAGGTTGTAAGTAGAATTTATTTCTTTCATGTGAGCAGAACCCCGTTTTCTTGAAGAAAATGGGGTTCTGATTTAGGAATTATTTATTGCTGCAATTATTTAAAAAATATCTCGTATTAGATGAGTCAGATAACTGTTCGACTTTACAGCCTACCAAGCTACCCAACTCGGTTTTATTTTCGGAAATTGTTACCAACTTCACTGGAATAGGTCTGGACTCTTCTATGGTACGCTTAATGAATTCCCATTCACTAATTCTGACAGCAGAAGAGTGCTGAGGACGGAAATCACAACCCGAAAACCCACGTTGTTGTTCCTAATTATCACGCGCGTTCCTGTTGCGATTCGCCGAGCGACAGTTCCTCGGATTGTTGTTCCACGAACCACCGCGCAGCAGCCGGAATTGCCTACCCCATTAAGTATTTTAACATACTCAGTTATATAATGCGCTTTAAGCTCGACTTTATCCATCACTATGCTTGCAGAAGCAACAAAGCGGGGAAAGTCGTAGAAACAGTAATATGAAAATTCCGCCTGATGCTATTATTGCCGACGAAAAAATTACCCGCTACTTATTAGTACCGAGAGAACACGATGATAAATCAAAGTTTCTCAAAACAGAGC
>NZ_JAYGGZ010000063.1:0-38572 GCF_034931465.1 Anabaena sp. UHCC 0399
AAAGGTGGGTGCAGCAAGACTCCCCACATCCGTTAGTCCGAAAGGGTTGGTAATTGGGGCGATAAAATTGGTATCATTGCTTTCTGCTGGCATAATCAATTAATTCCTCTAATTTGACAAAGTTTTGGTATTTTCAAGTTTTCAATGACAGATAGGACTAACCACCCAATTGCTTAAAAGCAACATAAGAATGAGTCACTTCCATCAGATAGGGTTCTAAATGTTTATGTACAAACTCCAGCATCGCCGGATTTTCCTGTTGCACTGCAAACAAACAGTAAGGAACTGTACTGTTCACTTGACGCAAGATAGACTGGGATAACAACGAAATACCCCGTCCTAACCGTTGAAATCGTTTATCTACAAACATCGTCGAATAACGAATCGCATCAGTAGCGACTCGGTGAGTTACCATCCAACCCACTAATTCCGTCTCATAGCGCAACCCCAAGCTGTTCAAGGGTTCAGCCGGAGTTTTGCCAAAGGGACTCAAGGCGGCTGGATAGTCCAATTTTTCAAGCTGTTTTTGGTCTGCATCTGTTAATTCACTCCAAGGAAAAACGGTAAATTTGTTCGGTAGGGGATACTTCGTTAACCAAGGTGCTTGAGATACTTTCTCGGTGGTGGTTTTCCCCAATAAAAAGTTGACTTGTGTCTGCCATTTTTGCCGTTTCAGTAAAGGTTCTAAGGCTAAATTTGTGATGTCAGTAGATTTATAAACCAGCTTCATTTGCCCACAACCTAAAGCGGTTAAACCCATTTCCAGGGTTTTGATTAAACCTGTGCCAATTCCCTGATGGCGATAATCTGGTAAAACAAACAGAGAAATCACTTCAACTTCTGGCTGTGTCTGGGGTGGGGTTGAAAATATCTCAGCTAACACTAATCCCACTTTTTCCCCTGCTACTTCGGCAAGTATCCCCACTAACTGTCCTTTGGGTTGTTGACGACTCCAACGGGGTTGAATTTTTGGAAAACTCAAATGGTTATAAGACAAGGACTGTTCAACGGTTAAATTCTGGAGGGCATAATATTGAACAGTAGGTTGATCTAAAACCACCATCTCAGCCGTTGTATTAGGGGTTTTGATCTGCTTATTCCTCTGACGGAACTCTCCGTTAATTTGTGGAGGTTGCCATTTTAGCTTTTGCAGTAAGGGTTCTAAGGCTGTATTAGTCAGTAAACTGGTGGAATAGGTCAAAACTAATTCTTGACAGCCTTGAGTCTTTAATTCCCTTTCTAAATAAGCCACTAGCCTTGTGCCAATGCCTTGTTTTCGGTATTCGGGCAACACGAATAGGGAGATAATTTCGGCTGTTTCGGGGTTTAAACGTTCTGCGATCGCAAAACCTACAATTGACCCGTCAAGAGAAGCGGAAAGTCCCGTTAATTCGCCCTTTGGTGGCGTTTTTTGCCAACGCTGCTGTAACCGAGGAAAGGTCAATTCATCGTAATTTAGGGCATTGCTAGTATTGAGGTGATACACCCGTTGGTAACGGACGGTTTGACCTAACCCCCCCAGCCCCCCTTCCCTAGTAGGGAAGGGGGGAGCAATAATATTACCCCCCTCTCCTTGCAGGAGAGGGGCTGGGGGAGAGGTCGGTAAACCCGCAATAGGAGGTTTTGCGCCCTTACTGGGGCGTTTTGCCGTAGGTTTGGTGGTGACAATGCCGCCACTGTTGGGAAATGTGACTAGACGCTGTATTTCTTCTTCTTGTAAGCCAATAACTTGGGGTTGATGGACTCCGGGCAGAACTACCACATCAAATAGTTCTTCAATGACGCTTTGAAAATATAACCAGTGCAGGGGTTCACCTGTTTTCAGGTCAATTACCATTAACCCAGATTGGGGACGATTTCCCTCGGACATGAGGCGTTTTTCTAGGGTTAAGCCGGTGAAACTCTGGGAACGTAATTGAGATAGTCCGATAAAGGCGAAGTTTTGCCAAAAGGCTAACCCGCGCACAAATCCAGGGCAGAATGTGATGGGATGGAATTGATGATCTTGGATGTAGCCAAATTCCCCAGTCCCGGAATTGAGTAACCATAATTTCCCCTGATACCACCGGGGAGAATGGGGCATTGATAAACCTGTGGCGATAATTTCATTGTGGTTAACATCAATAACGACTCCCCCATCAAGACGATGATTTCGCCAGCCGGCGGCGGTATCTGTCGTACTACAGGCGGTGACATAAGCGGGTTTGCCTTCTACCATCGCTAACCCATTCAGATGACAACGATCTTCTGCCACGAGTTTGGAGATAAAGGGCGGTTGCCAAATGGGTACAAAGCTATAATCGGGGCTAATTGTGGCTAAACAACTAAAATCAGTATTGACAAAAATTACTTTTCCGGCGTTGTCCAACACTATTTCATGGGCGTTGACATCGCCGGTGGTGTAAGCGGTGTGGGGGAGATAGAGACGATCTGTTTCTTGTGATTTTTCCCCACTATCCAGGAGATTATGGAAATCCCAGATTTGGTAACGGGTGGTCATGTAGAGACGATTTGCTGCTACACATAATCCCATTGGTTTGTCGAATAGTCTTTCGTGTAGTTTCAGTCTGCCGTTAGCTTGGCCACTGACGAAAAAAAGGCGGTTAGTTTGGTAGGTGGTAAAGGCTAGACTGAGGTTTTGCTGTTCCAACCAAGAGGCGAAATCCTGGGAAGCCTTAATTTGTAAGGAAGGGGTGGAATCTGCGGTGATTGTTGACATTGATTAGTATATGTTTTGTTTTTATTTAATAAGTATTAATGCTCGTGTAAAAATCCCAGATTGGCGCGGTAATGGCTCTGTAGGGAAGTCAGCTACAACTGAAACTTGATTAATTGTTAATTTAGGGGTCAAATAAGAAGCTTTTTACTTGTGTGTTTTGTATTGCAGAGGCTAGGCAGTTGTATAAATTTTTAATAGTGAGATGGATTATATAGCGATCGCCCCAATCACCACATCGGACAAAGATCCAAGTTTTGACTAGGATCTTTGTCCTATATAATTAGTGCTTATAGTTATTGGTAATAAAAAAGTGCGATCGCACTTGAGATAACTCGTAGATGCGATCGCACTCTTTGTAATATTTAAAGTGATAATTTTTTCTAGCTCATGATGCAACTGTCTTTTTGCGACTAGGACGCTTGTACTCGGATTTTTTCTTCAATCCTACCGCTTGAGCTTGATCGCTATCTAATCCATATTGTCCGCGAACAACTTCTTTCATTGCTAATACCGCATTGTGAAATTCCCATTCTGCTAATCTTGCCGCATCAGCCGCAGCACGGTATAAAGCTTGTTTTTCAGTTTCGGCTTGTTGCTGGGCTAACATAGCTTGATAAGCTTGCTGTAAGTTAGCAGGAGAAGCATCAGTACGGTTAGTTTCATAGGTAGTGATGGTTTTTAAACCATACCATGAACTCACATCTTCACTAATTAATTGCGGACGCAAACGGCGTGTTGTATTTTGGGTAGTCATATTTACATACTGTTACCAGTTATGTATTTAATGTACCCATTGCGGCTTTAAATCTATCAGTAAGGTGAATTTTTTCAGTCGTGAGGCAAAAGTATACCAATTTTCCAAAAACAGTGGCAATTGTTACTACTCCTTAAAAACTGAGGCACGCTCATTTATACAACTTTAATGCAACAAAGGTATATTCCAATACAATCAAGTTGCAAGTCAATGCTACTAAGTTGCCAGCCAATGTAACAAAGGTGCAGGTTAATGCTACTGAGTTGCCAGCTAATGCAACAAAGATGCAGGTTAATGCAAAAGATATCAGCATTAAGGAATCATTCAAGCAGATGCGTAGGCGGAGCATCGTAGTAGACATCGCTCTTTCTGCATAAGGAGCGATCGCCTGAATAAACGCATCTGACACTTATATATATTGATACAATTAATTAATGACTCTGATTCCAACCATTTTCGGTATAGTTGCTGGTATTAGCTTATATGTTGGTCTTTTACACTTGCTAATTGCCTGTGGACGATTAAAACCTTGGCTGCATTTTTTCTTTGGGTTAAGCAGTTTGATAAGTTTTGGTTATGTTTTGGCTCTGATAGCCCAATATCAAGCCATAAACGTAGATGATTATATAAATGCCAGAAAATTGGTAACTTCTTTAGGCTATATTTTCGGGATTACTACTGTTTTGTTTGTGTCTTTATATACTAATATCAAACCAATACGTTTAATTTTGGTACTAAATAGCCTATATATCATTAGTCTATTAATCAACCAAATTTCCCCTACAGGGATTCTCTACTCTCATATCAGTAGCCTATCAAGCGTTTCTTTGCCTTGGGGCGAATCTATTTATCAGCCAGAAGCTACACTCAATCCCTTATTCAGTTTCCAATTATTAACTTTAACCAGTAATACTGTTTTCTTGTTTTACGCCTGTTACCGTCAATATCGACGCGGTGAAAAGCAAGCAGCACTGACTCTGTGTTTGAGCGTAATGATTTTGATAGCAACTGTGCAACACGATCGCCTAGTAGATTTAGGAAAGCTCCAGGCCGTATACCTTGCTGAATTTGGATTTCTGTCCTTCATAGTAATTATGAGTCTACACTTATCCGAAGACTTAATTCAAGCAGTGAAACTCCGCGAACAATTGCTAGAAAGCGAGCGGTTACGAAAAATAGCTGTGGAATTGGAACGAAATCGTCTTGCTCGTGACTTACACGATTCAGTATCGCAGACATTGTTTACTGTAGCCACAACTGCTGAAGCTTTGCCGAGAGTTTGGCAACGCAACCCAGACATAGCCGAACAGGGATTAGAAGAACTAGCCCAACTCACACAAGGAGCGTTAGCAGAAATGCGAAGTTTACTAATTGAGTTGCGTCCTAGCGGTTTGCTAGAGAAACCATTGGGTGAATTACTACAGCAATTAACCAACGCTATTTCTGGACGGGCAAATTTACAGATAACAACAATTGTAGAAGGCGATCGGCCTTTAACTAATGAGGTAAAGCTTGTTTTTTATAGAGTTACTCAAGAAGCACTCAATAACATCGTTAAATATGCTCAGGCAACGCAAGTATCCGTCAGTCTCTACGGTAACTCACAAAAAATAGTTTTGCGTATTAGCGACAATGGCTGTGGTTTTGATCCCAACAACATACCATCTGATCATTTAGGGATCGCAATTATGAAAGAACGCGCTGATTCAATTGGTGCTACTTTCCAGTTAAAAAGTTCTCCAGAACAGGGAACTGAGATTGTCCTGAGTTGCAATGATGTCAGGTAACAAATTAACTGAGGGTGGATACTAAGTTAAATTACTGTTGATTTACTATAAACACCATCATTGTGACGTACTATTACGCACCTATTAATTAAAAATTAAGGAAAATCAAGTATAAAACTGAATCATGAAACAATCATGTATGAGAAATAATTCTGATACATAAGAAAATATATATGTCTAAAGATATAATAACCACACCGATTCGTGTCATCACTGTTGATGATCACGAAATTATCCGAGGAGGTATCAAATTTCTCTTGTTTGCCTTTGATGACATTGAATTAGTGGGAGAAGCGCGTAGCGGAGATGAGGCAGTACGTTTGTGCGAAAAGTTGCACCCAGATGTGGTGCTGATGGATTTGATGATGGTAGGGATGAATGGGGCAGAAGCAACAAAAGCTGTTCGCAAAAAATACCCAAAAATTCAAGTGTTAATTTTGACCAGTTTTTTTGAAAATGATTTAGTACAGCAAGCAATACAAGCCGGAGCTATTGGCTATTTGCTTAAGGGTGTCTCCATTGATGAGTTAGCAGATGCCATACGAGCCGCAGCGATGGGGCGTTCTATGTTGAACAAAGAAGTTGTTCAGGCATTGTTGCAACCACACAAACCATCATCTCAATCTCTGTATGAATTGAGCAAGCGACAGCAAGAGGTATTAGCACTGTTGGCTTTAGGATTGAGTAATGAAGCGATCGCTCAACGAATGAAACTGAGTCCTTCTACTATTAGACATCATGTCAGCCAGGTACTCAATAAGTTAGGGGTGACGAACCGCACAGCGGCCGCTACTAGGGCAGTGCAAGTTAGATTTGTATAAATTAGTTAATATTCTGTAAGATAGCAACAACAGGCACGAAAAGTTCTTGTTTTTGAATTTTGTAGCTTGCTTTCCTTACGGAAACGTAAGCTTACTCGTAGAGTATTTTGAATTTTTTATGTCATCTGCCTATTTGCTAGTATCTCACGGAAGCCGCGACCCTCGCCCAGAAATTGCTATGCAGCAACTAGCAAAACTGGTGGCTCATAAGCTGCAAGTACCAGAGAAACTGGTGGGTACGGCATCTTTAGAAGTGAGTCCCGAACCTTTACATGAGCAAATTAGACAGTTTGCCCAAAGTGCGGTTTTGTTGGGGTGTAGTTGTCTACAAATTATTCCCATATTTCTGCTACCGGGTGTCCATGTGATGACGGATATTCCGACAGAGGTAGCACTAGCAAGAGAGGCTGTTGGTGAAGGTATCACAATTGACTTACAACCATATTTAGGAAGTCACTCCGGTTTACAGATATTTTTCCAACAGCAAATAGCTACTATCAAAGCAGCCGCAGGGATTTTGTTATCTCATGGTAGCCGTCGTTTGGGTTCACAACAGCCTGTAGAAAACATGGCGGTGAATTTAGGAATAGTCACTGCTTATTGGTCTATATCGCCTAGTTTAGAATCACGGGTACAAGAGTTAATTACTTTTGGTCATCGAGAAATTGCAATTTTGCCCTACTTTCTCTTCTCTGGTGGCATAACTGATGCGATCGCTCAAGCAGTAGACGAGTTAAAATTACAATTCCCTGGGGTGAGTTTTTACTTAGCGCAACCTCTCGGTGCAAGTGACGAATTAGCTGATTTGATTGGGGATTTAATTCACGCATGAACCGCACAGACAACGAAGCACAAACAAGTTTAGGAAAAGTTTATTTGGTAGGTGCGGGGCCAGGAGATCCAGGGTTAATGACGCTTAAAGGTAAGAGTATCTTGGAATGTGCCGATGTGGTGATCTATGATGCCCTGGTTAGTCCGGCAATTTTAGCCATGATTAATCCCCAAGCAGAGCAAATCAATGCTGGTAAGCGTCGGGGTAGACATTCACTTTTGCAAGATGAAACAACCCAAACTCTGATTGAAAAAGCACAGGAACACGCCATTGTAGTACGGCTCAAAGGTGGTGATCCCTTTATTTTCGGTCGTGGTGGGGAAGAAATGGCTGACTTAGTAGCCGCAGGTATCCCAGTGGAAGTTGTGCCAGGGATTACATCGGGTATTGCTGCCCCAGCCTATGCAGGTATACCTTTAACCCATAGATCGTACAGTTCATCCGTAACTTTTGTAACTGGGCATGAAGCCGCAGGCAAGTATAAACCGCAGGTAGATTGGCAGGCGATCGCTCACGGTTCAGAGACAATAGTGATTTACATGGGTATTCACAATCTGCCTTACATTGTGGAAGAGTTAACTAAGGCAGGATTGAGTTTCGACACACCAATTGCTTTAGTACGCTGGGGTACGCGTCCCGAACAACAAGAATTAATTGGTGAGTTGAGAAATATTGTAGAACTAGTAGAAAAAACTGGATTTGAAGCTCCGGCGATCGCAGTTATTGGCGCAGTAGTAAATATGCACAGCATTTTGTCTGGTTGTCGCCCTGTCTAATAGGTAACAAGACTATCAAGTTATGAAAATTTTTTGTTCTGATATAGGATTCCTATTTGATATTTGAAAAAATTCAGTACACCTCATGTTCTTTCTTCCCTGTCCCCTGTCCCCTACTGCTGTGTCAAGTTAGTTTTGATGGTTTGTAGTAAGGACTTTAGTCCTTACTACAAAAAAAGCTTATCCATCAATTCAAACTTGATGAACTACTACCTACGCAAATAATTTCCAGTAATCAAAGCGGACTGCTATAGTACGCCATAGTGCTGGCAGACAACTGGGCTACCATTTCAGCACGAGACGACACTTCTAGTTTACGGAACATCCGCTTTAAAGCTTGTTTCACAGAATTTTCAGTAATCCACAGTTCAACCCCAATTTGTGCATTTGTTCGCCCCTGAGCTACTAGTTCAGCAATTTGTAGTTCACGGGGTGTTAAGTTATTTGTTTTGAAGGGTTGGTGCGGTAATTTACCTTTAGCTAGGTTTGGCGATCGCAATGTAGCCACCCAAGCAGATAGATGCAGACATAGCGCACTCAAATCCAGCAAATTTTGTGTATCAAATGCAGGCATTCCTATTGTACGAGTCAAGCCAATCACACCCACTAATTGACCTTGATTCACAATCGGCCCTACCATGACGTGCCAATGATCAGCCCGTGGACAAATCAACTGCCATGCTTTCGGTGATATGACTAAAGCTTCATGAACCGGGGTATGCCGTTCCACTAAGTAGCGAACAACGGGATTCCGTTTACTAGATAAAGCGAACTGCATCACCTTCTGCAACCTGCTATCTAGTAAGGGAAGTTCCTCTAAAAAAAATAATCTTGACCGTTTGGCGACAAAATAATCACTCACTTCTGGAAAAATCAGCGATTTTAACTCCTGTTCATTTTTTGCGTGAATGATAGTTTGGAATACAGATTGTAAGTTCGCCATGATTCGCAAAGTGTACTCGATCGAGGACTAGGCTTGGTCAGGAAGTGAGCCTTATTTTAACTGTGGACAGGAAATTATTCATAAATTAACTGTCAAGAAAAACTTTAGCACGGCGAGAAAAATCATGTCCCAGTATGCTCATCCTGAAGTTGTAGTTGATACTGAATGGTTGGCAAATCACCTCAATGATCCAAATCTTCGCATAATTGAAGTTGATGTAAGTTCAAAGCCATATAAGAATGCTCACATTCCTGGATCTGTGTTTTGGAATATTTTTACAGACATATTATTGCCGGATTTGAGGATAAATTTAGATGCGATCGCCTTTGCAAAACTTATGTCACAATCGGGTATAACCAATGAGACAACAGTAATTGCCTATGGTAGTTATCCAGGAATAGGAGCTTGGATTTTTTGGCTATTAAAATTATTTGGACACGATAATGTCAGAGTTCTCAATGGTGGATATCAGAAGTGGAAATCAGAAGCTCGTCCACTTTCCACAGAATCATCAACATTCCCAGCAGTTCCATACCACGCTAAAGCTCCTGATCCTCATCTGCGAGTATTGCATGAAGAAGTTCAAGCATCTATTGGTAGAACTGATCGCATCTTATTGGATGTTCGCACACCTCAAGAGTACAGTGGTGAATGGTTTTTCGATCAGCCGCCAAAAGAAACTGAATGTGCTGGACATATTCCCAGCGCAGTCAATATTGAACATATCCTGACCTTAAACCAGGATGGCACTTTCAAATCATGCAATGAATTACAGACACTTTACAACAGTAAAGGTATCACAGCCGAGCAAGAAATATTTCCCTACTGCACTATCGGTGCGCGTTCCGGGTATACCTGGTTTGTCTTCAAGTATTTACTTGGCTACCCACAGGTTCGCAACTATGACGGTTCTTGGAATGAGTGGAGTCGTCTCCCTAATGTTGCGATCGTAAAGTAGTAATAGACTTTATACTATTTCACTAAATTCGACTTTCATCTCTCATTTGCATAGAGTCTCTCAGGGAAGTTCCGAGGAAAGGAAACCTCCACTCGGACTTCTTTCTGCTCCTCTGCTGTATATTTGTATCAACCTTAACGTGGAATGGTATTAGCTGTATTGGTCTTATTGAAAAAGGCAGAAAGGCTAATAATAATTAAACAATATGTTTAAAAATAACTTTGAGTAAATCCCCCTCCATAACAGGTTTAATTAAATGACCATTAGCACCGACCATCTTAGCTTTAACTTTATCAAGTAGCCCAGCTTTAGCCGTCATCATAATTACAGGTGTCTGCTTGAAATACGTATGCTTACGCAGCAAAGAACATAATTCATAGCCATCTAAATTAGGTATATCAACATCTAAAAAAATGATGTCTGGCTTTGTGTGCAATATTTCCATTAAAGCTTTTAAAGCATCCGTCACGCCAATAACAGAAAATATTTGCTCATCTAAAAAATTTTTTATGCTATTTAAGACAATTGGGTTGTCATCAATACAAAATATTTTATACACTTTCCTATCAGCAGCAGTTGATGACATTTGCTGATAGCCATTATTAGCATTTACATAGGGAGATGTGTAGCGTTTAGCCTCTATATTGGGTAATCTTGGCTCAGGTTTTGGTTTGGGATAGGTGTGATAACTTTGTCTGCTATTAGCTGTAGACTGCATATTCTCTTTGTAAGCCGAGGTTTCATAATGATCTGCTTCTTTTGTTAATCCTTCGTAAACATTGCCCCGTTGTTGACATTGTTCTACTAATAGACGCAAATTTAAGTAACAAAACTTAGGCAAGTCATCTAAAAAACTTTCGGGAATAAACTCGTAACTCCCTTCTTCTAAAACTAAAAATGTCTGTAAAACTTCTAAAGCTAAATGTTCTATGAGTATGGCTGCTTGTGCAGGACTAATATATTTCTGATTGACTAACCAACAAATAGCTAAATAATCTGGGTTTGGTATTGATTGATTTTCAATCCCAGTCTCAAATATTGCCTGTAGTTGTTGATTAATTTCTCTAGGTAGAGTTGTAATTTCCTGACTTAAACTCTGCAAATGTCGGTAAAGTGGCTCAAACATTCTTTCTGAGTAGCAAGCATAAATTACCTTACCCTCCTCGACATATATTGACCAAGCACCCGATGTACTAAACACTTGCAAACAGCCAGTTACAGTCTTACCAGTGATTTTTTTTAAAAGTGATAGTGGTTGTAGTTTCTGGAAAAATCTGTATCGACTAATAGGCAGTGTTTTCATGGATGGCACTCAGGGATGAATTTAATATATAAATATGAATGAACAGGAAATTTTTCAGAATTTTCAGGTATCTTGTTATAACCGCGATGAACTACGGTGGGGCGTAGCATCTTTGCTAAGTTTATTTAGCAGGTAAAATTTGAGTCAGCACACTTATTTGCGGCTCACAAATTCCTAACTTGGATGAGCCACTCAGCACTAACCCTGATAAATGCAATTTCCCCGCAAAGTAATTGCACTACTATATTAAACAGCAAAAGATTAACTGATTACCAGGAAGAATTTTCCCAAAAATCAGCATTTCTTTCTGTATCTTTCGTTAATCTAACAGTACAGCAATTCTGGAAATTCGAGATATTGGCTCAAACCCATCAGTAGCAAAAATATCTTTTCTTTTCTCAATACGTAAATAGACATGACCTGCAATAAAGACTTATAACGATCGAGTCTAGAGTCAATAGATTTTTTTAATACTCAGTAAATTTCTGGCTGACGTAAATTTGATATGTAATTTGCTAGTTTTCTACATAGGAATCCGGTTTGAATTTAGAAATATAGTCATCCGCTTCAATTTTTGTTCGGGCAGCGTGGCGTAGCCATAACTATTTGCGTAGGCAGTGGACAGCTATTTATGACATACTTAGAAATGGCTCAAAAGATATAATAAATACAAGTTCAATTGGAACAAGAACCTCAACAGGCTGAAAAAACATAAAGCCAACTAGAAGCACTCCGTACTTTACTACAAGCTAAGGGAATTAATCCTGACGAACTTTAAACAATCAAAAGTAAAAAGATAAAAAGCAAAATATTGTTTTTATTTTTGAGTCTTAGCTTTTTACTTATCCCAGAATTAAAACTTAATGGTTAACAATTTTTTTTTACAAGTTGAAGAAGATAACGCACGTCTAGATCGTTACCTCGCTGAAGAGTTACCTGATTTATCTCGTTCTCGGATGCAGCAGTTAATTGAACAAGGCAAGGTGCAAATCAATGGTAAAGTCTGCACATCTAAAAAGATAAATGTAAAAGTAGGCGATCGCATAATTCTAGAAATTCCCGAAGCGCAACCATTAGAACTCAAAGCTGAAAATATCCCTCTAGATATTCTCTACGAGGATGAACAGTTACTGATTCTCAACAAACCAGCCGGGTTAGTGGTTCATCCCGCACCTGGTCATCCCGATGGCACACTAGTTAATGCTTTGTTGGCGCATTGTCCCAATTTACCAGGTATTGGGGGTGTGCAACGACCAGGGATTGTCCATCGTTTAGATAAAGATACAACAGGAGCGATCGCGATCGCCAAAACTGATATCGCCTATCAACACCTACAAGCACAACTCCAAGCCAAAACCGCAGGACGAGAATATTTAGGTGTAGTGTATGGTGCGCCAAAAACTACCAGTGGAACGATAAATTTACCCATCGGTCGCCATCGCCAAGACCGCAAGAAAATGGCTGTTGTCCCTGTAGAACAAGGTGGAAGAACAGCTATCACCCATTGGCAAGTACAAGAGCGTCTCAGCAACTACACATTAATTCATTTCCAACTCGAAACCGGACGCACACACCAAATTCGTGTTCACAGTGCCAATATGGGTCATGCGATCGTTGGCGACCCCCTCTATGCTTCCGGTCGTTCCGTAGGTGTAAATTTACCTGGTCAAGCACTCCACGCTTGGCGGCTGAAGTTGCAGCACCCCATATCTGAGAATTGGATTGAAGTCACAGCAACACCTCCACAAACCTTTACAACTCTTTTAGATGTTCTCCGACGCAGAAGTGCTATTTCTTCTTAAATTGAAACCGCTTTAAATCAGCAACACCAAGAATTGTTCTCAGCACTTAGACAAAATCACCTGTCACCTGTCACCTGTCACCTAATTATGCGTAATCGCTTTGATTCCGCTATATTGTAGATATTTAAATTTCCCTGATACCGAACAATGCCAGCAAGGTTGCAAATAAAAGCTGAAGATTGCTCCCCTTTAGGACAATTCATTCTTCAATACTTGGAAGAACAGGGTATCAGTATGAACCGTCTGGCGGATTTATCTGGTGTTCCTCAACCTCGATTAAGAGGTGCTTGCTTTAAGGGAACTTGTCCTACACCTGAAACTTTGAGGAAACTAGCTAGAGTGATGGGAAAACATCACCTAGAGCTTTATACATTAGCCTATGAAGCAAGAATTGAGAAGCTGCCAGAAGATGCAGATGATACTTCCTTCGATATATTAATTCGGGATATCTTTGAAACTGCCAGAGAAATGGGATTAACCGTGCCAAAAGTCCGTCCGTCTAAAGCCAAAATCCGCAAAGCTCTTCTAGAACTCGGATTTCGCACCGAGAATGATGAATGCGCCTGAGTGAATAAATCTTAATAATTCCTAACAAAAAAATATTAGTACGATGAAAAGTGCTGAGTTGAACTTTTGACTTTTGACCACTCAATGAAATACCCAGAAATACTGAGTGCAAAAGCACTAAGCACTTTCACTTTACTCAGCACTCAGCACTCAGCACTTTTTTCAGATCAGCTTATTTGCGATAAGGAACTGATTTCTCGATATCAATATTCATGACTGATACCTGCTGAGGTGTATTACCTCTAGCATTGATACTCTGCGCCATTTGCAGGAACAGAGCGGGACTACCTGCTTTTGGCTGTCTGTCTGGAGAAGTATAGGTGCGAACGGTGGTTTGCCACAGGATCTGCGGGAAGCCAAACTTACCACGATAGTATTCATCGTAGCGGGGAGATTTGATGTTGAAAGGCCGTTCACCTTCTGTCCGACCAGGAAGCACCCGACGACGTTGGTAGGGTACTGTGTCATACCCAAAAGCTCCTAGGTACTCATCAGTATTGAGTAGATCATCGATAAAGCCTTTGATACCCTTTGTCGCAACAACAATTGACCAAGCAAGCTTTTCTCGGTTATCGTAAACATCACGTCCGAGAACACGCTGTACGGTCTGTTCAACAAAACGATAGTTATTGTTGAGGTCGTAGAAACTACGCTTGTAGGTATCGGATAGCAACAATCCGCGAATAAAATCGCGGACAGTGATCTGACCACTGCGGAGTTGTGACTCTAGGAAACGCTCCCGATCAGCCGCAAAGGCATGAAAGAAAATCTGACGGTAGGCGGATTCAATGAGAATGTCTAAATCTGTTGAAGAAAGCAGGTTCTCTGTAGAGTAGATCCTGGGTTGCTCATCTCCAGGAACCTCATAACCTGCTACCCTCTGGTTTTGAGAAATGGGTGCATATTCTAAAAGAGGAATTGCCACGACTACAAAATCTCCCTTTCCTTAACGAAATCTTACAAATTTCTCATAATCATAAAGGAGAAGGGGTGTCATTATTCGATTTAGTTTGATAAAAATTACATAACTTAATTGAATCAAATAGGTCAAGACTAAGAAAGAACACAATCAATCACAAGTTTCTTGATAAAATTTATCATCTATTGGTGTGAATTGTACCGAGTGCCAAAGTCCTGAGTATTTTTCTTCTAACTCAGGACTTATAACTCAGCACTCAGCACTCAGCACTCAGCACTCAGCACTCATAACTCAGCACTGAGTAAGGTTAACCCCAGAACAAGTTGTTGGCTTCTGAAAACAGGATGAAGAGGATAGTTAGCACCATGAGCAAACCGATGAGACTGAAGCTAGTAGTCCAATCAGCAAGCTTGATGAAGGTATAGAGACTAAAATGCTCAAATTCGTCAAAAATACCCGTTGGAATGGGACGGATGGGAAGGAGAGGAAGAGGCAACTGGTTGCGATAATCTTCACCATAACGCGCCATCCGGGCAAAGGGTAGTTCACCTTGAGCGTGTTGAGGTAGGATACGGCGACGTTGATAAGGAACAGTTTCATACCCAAAGTTACTCAGATATTCTTCCGTGTTGATTAAAGTATCAATAAAGTCTTGTAGTCCTTTAGTCGCCAGCACAATCGACCAGGAAAGTTTTTCGCGATCGCTATACACATTACGACCCAGAATCCTCTGAATGCAAATCTCGACAAACCGATAGTTATTGTTACTATCGTAGGTGAGCCGTCGAAAGGAATCGGATAAGACCAATCCCCGAATGAAGTCTCTAACTGTGATTTGACCAGCCCGTAACTGAGACTCCAAAAATCGCTGCCGATTGCTGGATAACATTTGTTGCTCGTTAAAAATCTGGCGATAAGCTGCCATGATTAACATATCCATATCTGAGGCAGCTAGGAGGTTATCAGTTGTGTAAATTCTCGGCTGCTCATCACCAGGGATCTCAAACCCCTCTACTCGATGATTTTGAGATAAAGGTGCATACTCTAATAGAGGAATCGACATACAAGTTCTCCCAAGTCAGCTTGTCAATCAAAATTGTTGATCAAATCTTGTGAGAAAACTGCCGTATTTAAGCCAATTATTGTTTTAAGTCATGGTGAGCAGAGTGTGTGCAAATTGGTTCTGGCTTGATCACTTATGCAAATCTTGCTAATGCTGCATTTTGAAGTTTTTGGGCGAAAGCCTTTTCTACGTAGCCGTAGGCTATTGTGACATACTCACTTTTGAATCGATGTCAACAATTTTGCCTTTTCCAAGAGAAGTAATAATTTAAATCTCTGCTACTTGCCATATAGAAAAGAATGATGGCACTGAGAACGGCCATAATCAAACTTCCTACGATGAGGACAATTGAAAGCTTTGATCTCAGTAAAATAACCATTGTTACTAGAATGACAACTAGCAAACTACAGATACCCATCATGAGCCATTTTGCCCATTTCCGACCCTGTAGAACAAAGTACATTACTACAATTGTTAGCAAGATACGTCCAATAGCCCATCTATCTCGTGCAATGATCACTAGCGTAGCATCTAGAATACAAAGCACCAGAAACATAGCGAGTAATTTATTTCGAGCGTTCAAGGTAGATTGATCAATCTGGCGCATGGATTTTGTAATGATTGTAAGGCTTTGATACTGATGAAAAGTAGGTCTTTTTAGTGCGGGAAATGTCAAGCTTGACCATCAAATCGGGTGCGAAAGCCACCGTATTTGAGCCAATATTGCTTGAGATTGTGGCATGGTGTATGCAAACTGGCTTTTGCCTGATAAAGAATTACTTGACGATGATCACCCATCCAAATTTTGTCAATCTGGTCAACTGAAATAACAGTTCCGCCTAATGCTGCAACACATTTGGAAAACCGCTCAACGGCACTATAATCTACGGTTTCAAAAACAAAGAAATTACCCGAACAAATTAAATGCCGACTGCGAATCCAGCACTGCATTTTTTTCTGCGCTTCTGGTGGCAGCATATTCGCTTCAATGGATTCAACTTTAGGCAGGGAAAAATCATAGGATATTTGGGACTTCATCAGCGAAACTCTCCCGTTTTTCAAACCGCAGTGGTCCAAACGTAGATCCCCAAACCTGCTGATGTGTATTTACATCCATGCCCTTGTCGAGGCTGACCCAGGTTGTTTCTGTAATTTCTACATAACTATCTAGATAAGTCTGGCAACCGTTCTTCTCAATTAGGCACAGGTTTCCTGGTTCAACACCACCTTGAAATCTGTCCCCATCTCGTTTAAAAATCATTGAGCAGTTATATCGACGCTCAATACAATCAGGGGTAATTGTTTTGAGAAGACTTAACTCACGGGCTGCACCAGCATAGAAAAGTGCATTTTTTAAGCTGTAGTTTTCGATATAAATCTGATCGCCGTGATCGACTAAGCGATGCACTCCCTGTCGATAAGGTCTCCACAAATCATAGTCATATACCTGTTCTGAATAAAGGCCAATTCCAGAGAAAAACTCAAACGGTAACGGACGAAAAAAGACGTGGATATGGGCATAATCTTTAGGATTTTCAAATGCCTGTTGAGAGTTGCTGAAATCCCCTGCCATCCAACGAGCCAAGGTGATTAAATTATTAGGTGTAGTTTTGCAGATATGCGGTGGTGAAGAATTCATAAGTAGATGAGCATAAATAAACAATACAAAATTCGTCTTTAAAGGTTTCCTACAGAACTTTCAGAACTTTTGTTTCTGATAAGCTACGCGTAACTTGCTTTGCTACACAACGCTACCGCGAACTATGAAATGGTATGCAAAACCCCAAATTATGGCCAATATTTTTTGTTGATTGCCAGAGGATCTATATGATCAATGACATGAAAAAATTAACGTGGTCAGTTTCCATTTAGACTGCACGCTCTGAGGTTGTATATGTGTGACTAGAAATGCCTAGTTTTGCATTTTTGGATCTGAATTAAGTCTGAATATCCTGGCGGATTTCCGAGGAAAACGAGGCTGTGACAACTCCTGTACCAGCACTAGTTTTGATTAGGGAAACTCGACAACGGACATTAGGGTTAACAAACCAGATTTTTTCTTCGGCGGCGGCGCGATCATAGGCGGTAATCAGTACAAATGTTCCGTCTTCTGTCAAGTAATAATCGCCAGCAGCCGCGATCGTTTCGGCATAGCCTTGATCGCGCAGGAGTTTGCCTCGATGAGGATGAGTTAGATCAGGGATGGGAACTAGGACGCAACTGCCTTTGATTTCGCTGTCATCCCAGTCTGATTGACCTTCCCAACTCATCCGAAATGGGGAAACTACTGCATGAGGATCAATGTTATAGCTTTTACACAAGTCAATTACTGCCGGGTCATCATCTGGGAGAGAAATGATATCAATCTCAGACTGTACGGCTTCAAAATGACTGAAGGCTAAATGATGTGCGCTGCGTTGCGATCGCCAACGCCCGATAGAATTTGCCACAAACTCCGTAATATCCATCAACTCTTCGGTTTCGGTTTATCTTACTCAGTATTTTTGACTGTTTAATTACCACTCATCTGTAAAGGTGTACTCTACTGAGTTGAAAACTGTGTTCCCTTCAGGGGTTGCCGCAGGCATCGGTTGTTCTTCCTGCTTAACTTTAGTTGGTTCTGTAACCTGACTAGTGTCGGCAGAGTTTTTCTGTTCTTGATGCTGGGGCGATGACCTACCTTCCGCTTGATTTGCTGAAGGTATGACATTGCTTTGAGCTATTGTCGATAGTGACTGAGCTAACTCAATCTTTGAGATTTGAGTAGGGGAAGGCGATAGGGTAATACAGGTAATCTTGCCACCAAGGCGATTAATACCCTGAATAGTCTGAGACAGACAACTATAAGGAATTGTCTTTGTGTACTTTGCCAACCGCATCGTCTGTCGATGACAGCCCCCTGTCACTTCAATTGTTACTCGGCAACTACTGTAGTCACTAAAATCGCCAGGAGCAATGATTGTGGTTGCCATACAAATCACCTTAATTTTCGATGCTGTAAGCAACTTATCATCAACGTGAATCGATGGACAACCAAAGTAATAACAAGTGAGATGTAAAGTTGATTTACTCTTAACTTGTTGGCGATCGCACTTTGTATCCAGACTTAGAGCGATCGCCAAAATCAGCGTTAAGCTATTTCAGTGATACTGAGGATTTTGCCGCCAGTTTTCTGGATGTTCTGAATTTTTTGGGACAGCTGGTTGTATCCCACTTCAAAAGTTGCCATGCTTTTGGTCACCCGAAGACCAAAATTAGCTTTGGAAATAGATACACGGAATCGCTTACCTGTATTACTGGAAGCACCAGAACCAATAGATGGGGAAACAATCTTGGTCGGTAAGTTACCACCAATGTCACTAATTAATTTTGCTGATTTACCCACATCATTGGCAGCAAACCCCCGCATTAAGGCAAAGGTGCGGTTAAACCCGACATTCTTGACCCCCACTTGGGTACGATTGCCACGGGCAGAGGGTACGATATTCTCACCAAAATTCAGGATATATTCATCACTATCAAGGTAGGAGTTGATTTCAGCTTCATACCCTTGTGTGTTGTAAATTTGTACGTGTTCTGCAATTTCAGTCTGATCCTGCGGAGCGCGACCCAGTAAATGCTTAAAATTTAATTCAACAAAGCGGTAGGGAGAGGAAGTTTCAAAAAACAGCGATCGGTATAGATCAGATTGCGCTACAGATCTAACGAAACCTGCAACCGTGATATCACCATTGCGTAATTGAGACTCTGCACTGGTAAGTAGTTGGCTATCAAATATATGAGCATTGCCCAGAACCTGCCGATACACTGCTCGGATTATGGTTTGCAAATTATCTTCGGTAGCGTTAGGGCGTAATTCAACGGATTCAGTTTCTATCCAAAGTGCCATATCAATGCCTCCTAAATTTAGGATTGTCGTGCGGTTTTTTGAAAAATTGAAAATTAAAAAGATAAATCATGTTGGGTGGGCATTACCCACCCTGTTAACTCAGAACTCAGAACTCAGCACTCATGACTCAGCACTCAGCACTCATGACTCAGCACTCAGAACTCAGCACTCATGACTCAGCACTCATTACGCAATTTCAGTAATGCTGACGATTTTGCCAGAAGTGCGATTGATGCGCTGAATTTGTGGAGTCATTTTACTAGCCGGAACAATGTACTCAGTGCTACTAATGCGCCGAGGTCCATCGAATTTAGAACCCGTCACCACGATTTTGAATCGTTTTTCTGTGCCAGAACCAATGACAGTTGCTGATGAGGCTTTAATCGCATTGGTACTGTTGGTAGCAACGGCATAGACCAATTGGGCAGATTTAACTGAGCTATCAATCTGGGCGGGGCCACGATCAATAGCAAACATCCGGTTGTAGCCGATCTGCTTGGAGTTAGCTTCGCTGCTTCTACCGCGATAGTAGGGTACTACGTTTTCGCCAAAGGCTGCTTGATATTCACTGCTATCAATGTAGGAGTCAATTTCAGCATCGTAGCCTTCGGCTACAGTGCGAACAATATGCTCGGAAACTTCTCTTTGATCTTGGGGGGCGCGACCAAGCAAGTGTAGGAAGTTGAGTTCTACAAAACGGTAGGGAGCGCAGGACTCGAAGTAGCGACTACGATAAAACTCAGACTTAGCAACGGCGCGGACAAATTCCCGCACAGTGATGGAGCGATCGCACAATTGTGACTCTGCTGTCACCAATCGCTCACTCTCCATGATATGAGGATTGCCTAACACTTGTTTATAAACTGCGCGAATGATAGTTTGAAGTTCCTCTAAGCCACTTGCGGGCCACAGTTCCAGAATTGTTTGGGATGCCATAGGAATCTATCTCCTCAATTTTTGTAAGTTTGCAGCTGAATTTATACAGCAGTGATACTGGCAATCACCCCGCCCTGTTGGTGAATTCGCTGATACTCTTGAGAGAGCTTATCGTATGACACCAGAAAGACTTGGTTGGAACGGCGAAACTTGGAAATATTATTGAAGGTTTTGGCACGATAACCTGTGACTTCAATGCGGTAAACCTTACCACCAGAACTAGCATCAACTCCATGACGAGTACGAGAACCAGTCGGAGGTGTAGAGAATGCTGCCCCATCACTAGCAGGTGAAATCACTGCTGTTGGCGTGCCTTGAATCACTAGTGCGTTGAGCTTAGGACTCTTGCCTGCTAGGTCTCCCTTCAAGCTACTGCTAGAAGCTCCCCGCACCAACTGGAAGGTGTGAGTAAATTGCACCATACTAGTGCAGGCTTCAGTTTTGTAGCCCCGGATGTAAGGAACGAAGTTTTCCCCAAAAGTATTTTGATACTCATCGCTATCGAGATAAGAATCAATTTCGGCTTCAAACCCTTGAGTATCCAGAATTGTGCTGTGTGTCCGCATTTCTTCCAAATCTAGTGGTGGACGACCCAACAGATGGCGAAAGTTGAGTTCTATCGCCCGGTAGCGCGCACAACTGGTGAAAAAACGAGAACAATAGAGGTCAGATTTAGCCACTGCCCGGACAAACTCGCGGACGCTTAATGCACCCTGCTTAAACTGAGATTCGGGAACAGCAAGCCGCTCACTTTCCATCACATAGGCATTGCCCAATACTTGCCGATAGACTGCCTGAATGATTGTTTCTGCTTCTTCTTGTGAGCGACCTGGTACCCACTCAACGGGAGGGGTTTCATCAAACAGGCTGACTCCCAAGCGTGAAGCTGGTCCAAATGGCATCAATTGTATCTCCTGTTAACGAAAGAGGTTAAGAAAATTGTTTCAAGATGTAAATAAATTTCAGATTGCTCACCCAGGCAAATTAGATTACTGGATTGATTCCTTTGAACCCAAATTGCCAGCTTCCATCAGAATTTTCATTCTGATTTCCTAGATGCTCAAGCTTTTTAGGCGTTTTATACGCTTTGTTATGATCAATTTTCTTATGAGCGCGTCACGGTGAACATCAAGATTTGTAAATCTTGATGAAATGAGAAGATTTTGCACTCATTTTGCACAAACGATTCTAAACTTCTTAATGAGGGGACTTAGCTATAGAAGATAATCTACTGCTCTGCTTCCAGTCATCAGTCCCCAATCCCCAATTCTCTGAGTTCAACCTTAAATACACTGTCGGCAGTTTTCTGGGCAATGGTGGTATCCCAAGCGATCGCCTCTAAAAACGCTGCACCAGAGTCAGTCTCTACCACATCTACCCCCCAGTTTCCCGGTTGCAGAGCATCAGGGGAATCGCTAGTGGCTGGAGTGGTTTTGATACCACCTAAAACCAGAATTTCTGGGAGAATATCTGTGTTTAGTTGCTGCGATTGCCGCTTTTGTAATAAAGCTTGAGCGCACAGTTTTCCGACTTGCTGCGATGAAAATTCGTTGCCAGTAAATAAAATTTCTACAATCCAATGAGGATGATTCACCAGCCTACATTGCAGGTGTTCATAGCTACTCAATCCCGACTGAAACACTTCAGCAAATTCTTCTCGACTGAGAGATGGTATCCTGTCCCCAGAAATATTAAAGTTGTGAGCGAGTAGCATCCGCCCTGAAGTTTCGTTACTCAAAATAGTTAGATTTTTTTAGAAAAGTTTGTCGTGTTTATTTTAGATCATTACTAAATAATGACGTTACTTAGTGCTACTTTCAGACTTTATCCTCCAAAGAAAGTGAATGAATTACTATTCAGTTAAGAATAATTTCAGGATATAGAAGGCATACACACTCTCCTGTAGGAGCATTTCATAACCACTGGGTTTATACGTAGAACAAATTAGGGCTTTTACGGCTAGTTAAGTATTTTTACTATAGTTTTAGTCACTAATATCTATATAGTCTTTATTACACACTCTTGAAATATCAGATAAAAATCAATCATTTCAATTAATATATGTACAGATATTAAGCCATGTCTTTTCCAGTAGCTGATGTATTAGAAGCAGGGCGTATATATAGAAGCATAGGCAAAATACCTATTGATTTGTTGCGCGTAGAGGTCTATCGTGCTTGGGAAAGATCACACCTTCAAGGAGCTAACCCTCACGCTTTACAAGCTGAAAAACTTTCTGTCTTGGATACGGAACGTTTAGTAGAGTCAAATACTTATTTAATTAATGCGGCGCGTCCTTATTTCCGCATATTATCACAAGCAGTTGGCAGAGAACGTCATGCGGTCATGTTAAGCAATCATCATGCCATCTTATTAGATGTATTTAGCGATGAGCAAACAATAAATGAGACAGAGGGATTTCCTCCACCTGGAACTCTTATGTCAGAAGCAGTAGCTGGTGCTAATGGTATTGGTACACCACTAGCTGAAGAAAATTATACAGAAATTGTGGCCGCAGAGCATTTTATTGAGGGGTTTCATCCTTTTAGTTGTCAGGGAACACCTCTGCGTAATGATCAAGGGGAAATCGTCGGAGTCTTGAGTATTTCTGCACGTAGTCCAGATGTCAGACAACGCCTGAAAGAAATACTAATTTGTGCTTCCCACGGTATTGAAGCAGAATTTTTGGTAGCCAATCTCGAAAAAGATGTTCGCCATGTACTAGAATCTCATGACGATGACTATCAACCATTAGAAAATCTCCGTCAGGACATTATCCAAGCTCATCAAGCAAGTCGCTTACAACTGGAAATTGTATCTCGAATGGTAGTCGTTAATCGGATTGATTATGCCATGCAATTACTTCAGCAGGCTGAAAAATCAATCCAATTATTTCGCCGCCGGGCTACATTTTGGCGCAAATTAGCTTCTTTTCAAAGAGATGTACCTCAACCTTTGTTACTCACCGATGCCATTTGCAGTTTAGTTGATCTGCTATCGACTGAGGCAGCTATTCGTAAGGTTGAAGTTGTTTTGTACTTGACAGAGCCAATTATAGTAGTGGCTGATTTAAACAGTCTTTTACGCAAACTGCTGCGTTATTTCTTGCAAGCTTTCGAGATTGCAAATCAAGGGGGGACAGTAGCAGTAGCAGTGAATCAGATACCGAATTCTGAATTGGTAGAAGTCAGTTTTAAACCAACTCCAGTCTTCAATATTGCTCAATTAGATATTGCTCCTGCCACTTTTACTATACCAAGAGGGGAAAAAATGTGATGAAATCGGAGAATTTAACCAGGCGCAAAGTGCTGATTGCAGATGACGACGATGATAGCCGCACTCTGCTAGCTTTTTTACTTGAGCAAGAGAACTGGGAAGTTATAGAAGCACGCGATGGCAAAGAAGCCGTAGAAAAAGTGCTGCAAGAGAAACCAGATTTACTAATTTTAGATTACAGAATG
This sequence comes from Anabaena sp. UHCC 0399, assembly GCF_034931465.1. Taxonomy (NCBI): domain Bacteria; kingdom Bacillati; phylum Cyanobacteriota; class Cyanophyceae; order Nostocales; family Nostocaceae; genus Anabaena; species Anabaena sp. UHCC 0399. The sequence goes on from NZ_JAYGGZ010000063.1 coordinate 23,531, forward strand.
CCTGAGTTAACAGGAACTGAAGTATGTCAACATCTCCTGTTAACAGGAATTAATTTAGTAACTGTGTTAGTTACAGCCCATAGGCATATCGACGAATTAACCTCATTAATGGGTACTTCTTATTTTGTCAGTAAACCGTATGATATTGTAGAATTACTTAACACAATTGAGTCTGCATACGAACAATCTCTAGCTCAAAATCATCATGAACTTTGTTCTAGGGAAGCCTTTAGTCTGGGGAGTGTCAAATCTACTGAGTATTGATTGACGGCTGCCAAATTCGGATTGTTTTGTCTTTACTGCTACTGACTAGGATTTGCTTTGCCGGGCTGGTGGCGATCGCTAAAATCCAGTCAGAATGTCCAGAAAGGGTACGGAGCAATTCCCCGGTTTGCCAATTCCAAATTTTGATACTATTGTCAATACTTCCACTAACTAGAGTTTTTTGATCACTGCCTAAACTCAGTGTTACCACCCGTGAAGTATGGCCAACTAGTGTATGCAGAAGTTCGCTAGTTTGCCAATTCCAGATTTTAATCGTTTTATCCCAACTGGCACTGGCAAGTGTTTTACCGTCGCTGCTAAAGATTACCGATCGCACTGCGTCATCATGTTTTGCGATCGCACAAATGAGTTTCCCTGTACGCAATTCCCAAACCTTGATCGTTTTGTCAAGTCCTCCAGTCGCAAAGGTCTTTCCATCAGGACTGATAGCTACAGAGAAAACCCGACCCTCATGTCCGTTCATTGTGTGTAGGAGCTTGTCTGTGTACAAGTTCCAAATTTTGATGCTACCATCTTCATTGCCACTGACGAGGATCTGTCCATCATCGCTGATAGCAACTGACCAAACAGGGCCGGAATTGGCATTTATTGTCCTCATCAGTTCAAAGGTCTGAAAATTCCAAACCTTAATCGTCTGATCTCCACTCCCACTAGCAAGAGTTTGCCCATCTGCGCTCAGAGCGATCGCCCTCACAGTATCAGTATGTCCTGTAAGTGTGGATATAATCTCTTTAGTATCTAAATTCCAAACCTTAATCGTTTGATCTGCACTAGCACTAACCAAAGTCCGCCCACTGTCGGTTATTACTACAGACCAAACAGAATCTGAATGACCAGTTAAAGTTTTGGTGAGAGTAATCTTTTTGGGAGCAAAAATAGGATTTCGGGTAGGGATAACATCGGGAACTTTTGGGACACTACCAGTAAACGGTGCGACTTTGAGAAAGTAGTAACCAATAAGTATCAACGTCAGCAGCAAAACATTGCTGGCTATAATTCCCAGTATCAAAGTCGATTTCCCTGGGAAGGTAGCAGCAGCTTTATGACTATCTTTTAAGTTAGCTCTAGCAAGGAGTATCTGTTGATAATCTTCTGCTGAGGGCATTGTCAGCAAAAAGTCATCCTGAATGATTGTTTTATGGGAAGTCTGATGAGGATAGACAACATCCTGTATTACTGAAGATGGTTTTTTGTATATGGTGGTGTAACATAAATTCCGATCAGAAATGGAACTATCTTGTATTTTCTCCTCAACAGCAAAAACAAACAAATTGAGCAATTCTCCCTGTTGAAGAGCAATCTGGCTTTGCTGCATCATGTCTTGAGGAATCTTCACCCCAGTACGGATAGGTTGGTAACTCCACAAGTCGGGGATGATCAAACTGTCTAGAGAAACGGGGAGATTTTGCCTATCTATCAGCCTGACTGGCCCGGTGCATAAGCAAATAAAAATATTTTCGAGTTGGGACAGCTGTAGTTGACCTGCTAAATAATAACAAACGAAGTAGGGAACATCACTGCGACCAAAATCATCGAGTCCATCGTTGTATAACCAACCAAACAAGCTATGCTCTGAGGTGAGCTGATATAGATAAGCCGCTCGATATCCAGCACTAGGAGGATTATAGGAATCCCAATACTGATAAACTACCTGTTCGATGAAGACTTGCTTAATTTCCGTGGGAATTTCTCTACTCACCACAGTTTTAAATCCCACGACAGGAAAGCTGGTATGTACAAGTTGACCTAGGAGCAAAGAGTCCATACTAATCTAGGAAACCCTATTGGGTATGAGTTGGCGACTTCAATTTTGTGGAGTAGAGTTTGGTGATGGTTCTGTTGTAGGGATTTGTTGGGGAACAGGCGTAAATGGATTGAAAGCCAAGAAAAGTGCCGCGATCGCCCCAAGTAAAGTCACACCGACCAAAGACATGATGAAAATAGACCTGCGGTTTGTGTCTGGTAATATCTGACTAATAGATAAGCTTTGGGTTGATTCACTCGCCACATTTGGTTGTGATGAAACATTGTGAGAATGATTGAGATGTGATAAAAGCCAGAGGAGTGGACTCGCCGCACCTTTAGCCATGAGACTTGAAACACCTTCTACAGAAACAATAGGTATAGCTGAATAGAATATTTGATGAGTGGCTTTCACAGTATCAAGGTAGGTAATCAGTGGTTGCAAGTTCTGCTCAATTTTTAGCTGGGTGGCTGGATTAAGTTCAATTAAGTCGCACTTGGTCAAAATTAGTGCAAAGGCATATTTTATATTATACTTGTAGACCACAGAGGCGATCGCCGCTACTTGATTGTAAATGTCCTCAATTGACCGTAGATAATCTTGATCCTGTAACAGAGAATTGGCATTAATAAATACACAGCAGCCATTGGAAGTCAGGATCATTTCTTGAAACTCAGGATTATTAATATTACAGGACTCCCCAGGAACGTCCCACCAGCGAAAATGACACACTGTTTTCACACCCTCTGGACTTTGAGTTTTCAAACTAAAGTTAAAGTTAGTGATTTTAATTGTGGCGGGTGGATATAGATTGGTGCGAGCAACATGGTTTTTAATCTTTTCCAGGTTTGCTTGTACATCGTTATCTTGGCAATCGAACCACAACTGCTGAGGATTTTCTGGATGGTTATCAGGATGTAATTCTGCGTAACTACCAGCTAGAAAAACTGTTTTGCCTACTCCTCGTTGACCAATACTTAACAGGCTAAATGTTTCTGGGGTAGTTGCAGGTAATACGTTCATATCATCACCGATTCTGTAACAGGTCTAATTTTTTGTGATGTGGCAATCTTTGCGGTAGCAACATAGGAGTATAGGCAGTAACTATCGGTGGTTTAGCCCCATAGTCACTACCAAAAGGCTAGATAAAGATAGGATTGCTATAGTTGATCCTAAACCATTTGTGGCCAATAAAAAGGCTGAAAATCTTATTAATACGTACTTTTAATGTGGTTTTGCAGGGTCTATATTCCTAGCTCACCTGAGTCGTGAGGGAGTGTGGAAGTTGTTGATTAACCCCGTGCTTCCGCCCGACGGTTTATACACAAGTCTGATAACCTTATGCGGTATCGTTCTGATCTCCCCTAACCCCCCTTAAAAAAGCTACGGTGTACACACAAGTCTGATAACCTAGCCCTACAACGTTTTGATCCCCCTAAATCCCCCTTAAAAAGGGGGACTTTGAATCTATTCCCCCCTTTTTTAAGGGGGGTTAGGGGGGATCAAACCACATTTTGCACTCAGCATAGAGATGTGTATACATGGTAGGTGCTTCAGCCGGGGGTAAGCTTATATCTCTCAAGAAAAAAGATACTGCTCAATAGATGGTTGTTGACGACGCAGAGCAGTCATTGCTTGTTGCTGAATTTGACGAACTCGCTCTCGACTGACATTGAGCTTCTCACCAATCTGGGCTAAACTTCGTTCTTGATTATCCAACAGTCCAAAGCGTAAGATTAATACTTCGCGCTGTACGGGTTTGAGTGATGCTAACAAATCACTTAAGTCCTGGCGCAACATTTCTTGGGTGATATGTTCATTCGGCGATATACCTTCATCTGCTAGAAGTTCACTCAGTTCAGTATCTTGGTTATCTCCCACTTTTAAATCTAGAGAAATTGTCCCACTCGCAGCACGCAGATATTCTCGAATTTGGCTGGGTTCTAAGTCCAATTTCTGAGCAATTTCTGCCACGGTAGCACGGCGACCCAATGTTTGAAACAATTCTCGTTGTACTTTTTTAATTTGATTCAGTTTCTCATTGACATGAATAGGTAGCCTCACTGTGCGTGATTTCTCAGCGATCGCCCTGGTGATAGCCTGACTAATCCACCAGTATGCGTATGTTGATAACTTATAGCCTCGGTTGGGATCAAACTTTTCTATCCCTCTTTGTAAACCTATAGCTCCTTCTTGAACTAAATCTAGGAACTCCAAATTGCGACGCTGGTATTTTTTAGCAACCGAAACTACTAGCCGTAGATTTGCTGTGATCATCTTTTGCTTGGCTCGTTGACCAAGCTGAAGTATTTGATTTACTTCAGTTTCGCTTTTGTTTACAAAATCCGCTAATTCTGCTAGCGTTGGTTCTCGATCCAATTCTTGACTAAGCTGCTGTTTGAGCTGCTCAATGGCAATCATTTGTTGTACTTGCCTGCCATAAGTTATTTCTTGGTCTGATGTTAATAATGGAAACTGACCAATTTCTTGCAAATAAACGCGAACCATGTCAGAACTCAGGCTAGACATACAACTTTAATACTTCTTCATAATTAGACGAACTTAAAAGTATAAATCAAATAACCCCATATATTTTCCAAAAACTGGTAATCCAGGTTTAGCAATATACTGGGGAAAATTATTTCAGGCAACCAACAAGCGGGCGATGGGACTCGAACCCACGACGTTCACCATGGGAAGGTGACATTCTACCACTGAATTACACCCGCGAATAACATTGAATTTATCTGAATGATCATATCATAATCTACTGAATTAATAACTTAAAACTTGTTTGATCTTGAGTTGAAAACCTAAAATCATACAAAATATTAAGTTTGGTCACAATATATTAAGCATAGCCCAATTCTTGATCAGCCAACTGTAATAATTGCCGCTATAGTAAACACAAGTAAGTATTATTGTTTATTCATTAAATAACTAAGTTACGTATTTATACTGAAACACTCAATGATTGCACACTTTATATTTTTGTCAATCAATCATACTTATTTGAATCACACAAGCTGAGTCATTAGATCACAGACACCTAGTACATAGGAGTGGAACATGGATAATCACGAGAAATCTGCATTTTCAAAATGCCATTTAGGGAAACCCTGAAGGTGTTGTTTGTAAAAAAATTTTAAATAATTTCCCAACTAAGTAAATTATATGTTCAACGCCACTGAGATTTTAATTGATGCTTTTGTCAAACAAATTAGAGAAGGATACAGCCGTACATATGGCTGTTTCAAAAATGATTATCAAGACATCATTGCTTGGGCTGGTAATATGGCGTTGGAAAACATAGCCAACAGTGATGCCCTATATCACAATGTTGAACATTCTATCTTAGTTACCCTAGTAGGACAGGAAATTCTGCGCGGTAAACATATCCGTGAAGGTGGTGTTTCTAGTGAAGACTGGTTGCATTTTATTATTTCCTTGCTATGTCATGATATTGGCTATGTCAAAGGAGTTTGCCGACAAGACCAAGAAAATAAAGGCTTATACTCCACCGGCAAAAATGGCAGAATGATTTCTCTTGCTCCAGGGGCTTCTGATGCTAGTCTGACACCGTATCATGTAGATAGAGCTAAACTTTTTATTGATGAACGTTTTGGCGGACATAAGCTTATAGATGCTGATGTAATTAAAAGTAATATTGAATTAACTAGATTTCCTGTACCGACAGCAGAAGATCATCAAGAGACAACTAGTTTTGCAGGATTGGTGCGTGCGGCTGATTTGATTGGGCAATTAAGCGACCCACGTTACTTAAAGAAAATCACCTCTTTATTTTACGAGTTTGAAGAAACTGGAGTCACCAAAGTTTTAGGGTACGAAAACCCTGCTGACTTACGCAAAAATTACGCCAAGTTCTATTGGAATGGCGTTCATCCCTACATCACCGACGGGCTACGATATTTATCTTTGACGCAGCAAGGAAAGCAAATTCTGGCTAATCTCTACTCAAATGTATTTGTTGTAGAGCATGAAAAAAACCAAGAAGAACAAAAATACTTGGTTGAGCAATTACAAGGTTAGTTATTGGGGATTGGGGATTGTGTTTTTCTCCCCCTGCTTCCCTGTCACCTGTTCTCTACCCAAAAATTTACCTACATACCCTTGACTATATTGACCATTCACCCTTAACTAATGACTAATAACTAATGACTAATAATTAAAAACTATGAATTGGTGGCAAAGACTTCAGAAAAATCCTTTGGCACGATTTGGGGCAATCTTGTTGTTGGTTTTCTATATAGCGGTAATTGCTGCTGATTTCATTGCCCCATATAATCCTTACGTGTCACAAGCTAATGGTTCACTATTACCACCTACTCGGATTTATTGGGTTGCCAAAACATCGGGTAAGTTTATTGGCCCCCACATTTATCCGACAACTCAGGGGGATACGGACTTAGAAACAGGCGATCGCCAATTGATTGTAGACTATACAAAGCCTTCGCCTGTAAGATTATTTGTCGCTGGGCCAGAATACCGACTGTTTCAGTTGAGCTTACCAATACCCGGCAAATCAGAAGAAGTAACTATCATCCCTGGTATACCTTTAAATTGGCATTTATTTGGGGCAGATGGGAATGCAAAATTAAATCTTCTAGGGACTGACGAACAAGGACGCGACCAACTTAGCCGCCTTTTGTATGGTGGGCGGATTAGTCTATTTATTGGGATTATTGGGGTACTTTTCACCTTTCCCCTAGGTTTGTTGATAGGTGGGATTTCTGGCTATTTTGGTGGTTGGACTGATAGTGTCATTATGCGGATAGCAGAAGTGTTGATGACTTTCCCTAGTATCTATCTGTTGGTTACCTTGGGTGCAGTCTTACCGGCTGGTTTAAGCAGCAGTCAGCGATTTTTATTGATTGTGTTGATTACTTCTGTGATTAGCTGGGCTGGTTTAGCTAGGGTTATTCGTGGACAAGTCCTATCAATTAAAGAGCGAGAATTTGTCCAAGCAGCGAGAGCAATGGGTGGAAAGCCAATATATATTATTATCCGCCACGTTTTACCGCAAACTGCTACCTATGTAGTTATCTCCGCTACCCTCGCAGTTCCCAGTTTTATTGGCTCAGAAGCAATACTGAGTCTGATTGGTTTGGGTATTCAACAACCCGACCCTTCTTGGGGAAATATGCTGTCTTTAGCCAGTAATGCGTCTATTTTGGTACTGCAACCCTGGTTAATTTGGCCTCCGGCTTTGTTAATTATCCTGACAGTCTTGGCTTTCAATTTACTAGGAGATGGGTTGAGAGATGCGCTTGACCCACGGAGTTTGCGTAGGTAGGTGACAGGTGACAGGTGACAGGTGACAGGTGAATTTTAGATTTTGGATTTAAACCCAATCCAAAATCTAAAATCTAAAATCCACTCATTGAATTCCCCATTTAATTTTGCCAATTTAACGTTTGACAGAGGAACAATAACATACATTCCCAAACTAGACGGGGTTGGGCGTAAGCTAGTAGATATTTGCGGGTTTGTTCTAATTGGTTAATGATGGGTGGTTGATGCCACTGTTGCCAGTAAGACTGTTGCAGATAATCGACTAACCATAGTTGGGTTTCTGTATCTAATTCTTTGTCAATTTGTTTGGCTAGTTCTAAAGCTTTGCGTTGGGATGTCGGTGCTTTCATCAAATCTTGAAGTAGCTGGGGGGGAATTGCTTGTAATTGTTCGTAAGAGGCGATCGCATTTCCCGGACTACCAGCTGCTATGCTCAAGATTGCTGGATGCTGTAAAATTTCCTGATTACCTGTTTGCGTCAGAATTTGAGTTAAGGACGCTGTATCTAACCGAGAAAAAGCAATACGTTGACAGCGTGAAACCAAAGTGGGTAAAACCGACTCAGGGGAAGGAGTGATTAAAATAATTGTCGCTTTTCCTGGTTCTTCTAAAGTCTTGAGTAGCGCATTAGCTGCTGGTTCTGCCATTGTTTGGGCTTCTTCCAACACTACTATATTCCTCGGTGCTTCCAAGGGGGGACGGCTGAGAAATTCGGTAATTTCTCGAATTTGTTCTAGGCGAATTAAAGGCGGTGCTTTGCGCTTGAGTTTCTTTTCGGCGGCTTCTGCGGCTGTGAAACGTTGTCCTTGATATTGGTACGTTGGCTGTACCCATAAGACATCAGGATGATTACCTTGACGCAACCTTTGTTGTAAAGATGGCAGAGATTGCTCTTTTACGGTACTAGCAAATAACAACTCAATAAAGCACCGCGCCGCTAAACTCCGTCCTACTCCATCTGCACCGACAAACATATAGGCTGGTGCTACGCGGTTTTGCGTGACAGCCTGAGTTAGTAATTCGATGGCTTGTTGTTGTCCTAACAGTGGTGCAAACGATTCTCTAATCATTTAGATCAAGCTTTGCTTTCTTGCCTCATTTAATTCACATATTTATTAATAACTTAATGCAGCGAAATATTATTTTGTCTATCACAAGTAAAGATACTCAGCATTGGTAATTTATAATGTTTTACCTAAGTATCATTACTTTCAGAAACATTAACTATGACTTACGTATTTTACACACATCATTGATGACTTTACATCAAAAATCAAAAGTTTCATAAAGAGGCACAATTTCCCTGGACAAATGAAAATTCAAGCATTAACGTAATAAGCACATAGTGAAATAAATTCTGCTAAATCAATCACAGAATTTTTCTTTTTTAAAGAACCTACTAACCATCAAAAATCCAGAAACAATGTTCTACAAAAGCAAGTTCCTTACGGCTTTAGGATTAACCACCATCAGTTTATTTCTAGCAGCCAACCCAGCCCAGGCTTTCACTCTCGTTGATAGATCAGGTTTTACTGATGGAGATTTTAATAATCTATTGAGTAACGGCGAATTTACAGAATTATTTGTTGCTGAGGGTCGAATTGGTAACAACAGCTTAAACGGTGATCGAGAATTAGGTATTAACACATCTACTGGTCTACCTGTTGCATCAGGTCAGCGTGTATGGGGAAATGGTACACCAGTAAATTTCACCTTGGAATACACTGGCACTCAAGTGAATTATACCGTTAATGGAGAACTACTTAGTAGTAATGCTTTTACTAGTGTCGTTGATAATATCTTTCTCCGTACCCGTGCTGCTGACGATAGTTCCGTAACACTGAGTAATTTAGTGTTCAATAGCACGGCAATTGGTCAAAATTTGTTATCTTCAGTCTCAGGAGCAGGAAGTGATATAGACTATTTACAAATTAGTGATATATCTTCGCCCTTTACTCTCACAGGTGAAATATTAATGACTTGGACTGGTACAATTCCCAGGAATTCAAGACTAGCTTATCAAATTAAAGTTGGTTCTACAAAGTCTATACCTGAACCTGGTGCTGTTGGTGCTATGTTTTTAGTTGGCGTTGCTGCTGTTGGTTATAGTAAAAGAAAACCATTAGTTAAAGCATCAGTTTAATAGACCAGCGAATTTAATTATAGGTTGCTGAAATCCTTGGTAGGCACAATTTCTGTAGCCGAAGGCTTCCCGCAGGATATTGTGCCTATGTTATTTTTGGAAATGTCTATTAAATTGTAGATTAAGTGTGGAAAGGACAGCCCGTTGTTAATTTGTTCAAAAACGAACTGTTATCAAAAAAGTGTTCTAGGGTCTCAATTTTTAAATCGTCGTTAACGCGAGCAATACTAACGCCTACTACTTCTACAGTGTCTCCTGTAGGCGCGTGTTCTTTGTATGGCCCGCTAAATTCTCCCCAATGTCGCCACTTGAATGTTACGGTTGGCGGGCCTGATAAAACTTCGATAAGTTCCCATAAGAAGCCGTTAGGAAATGTCTGATGAAAGATATGTGCTGACGATTCAAAGTCTTCTTCGGAGGATTTGTATTTGTCTGAATCTCCGAGAAATAAATTGTATGTTCCTGCATCGGCTACATCGTCAGCAGTATAGGCTGTCCCACCATTGGTCATCATGCGGAACTTATCTGTAACAATTGATATCCACTGCTGGGGATTGCTCTTATATGATGCTTCCATCTCGAAAGTCCGCACTAAATTTTGGACTATGGCTTCTAGAGAACCTTGTAGATGATTGTGTTGACTTTCGCGCTGGAGATTTTGATTTGTGCGGGAATAGTCAGGTGGTGTTTGATATCGCCACTCCACATTACTGCCATTAGCAATAACAGTATCTCTGTCTTGTATCCAAAGTGGTAGATTGGTAGATGTTTCACTCATAAAATGCAGCAAAAAGCCAGTTATTTGCTTGAAACTTAGATCAACATACCATGTAATTAGCCAGCTTTAATTGTTGAAATATTTTCCATCATTGCAATTGCGATTACCCACTCCCAAGTGAGAGGCGATGGCGTTCCTCCCCCTACTTTAACTCCTTCAAATGTAAGTGTAAAATTTCTTGTATTGTTTTGTGTACAATTTCTTTACTCAAACTACCATCAACTCGGAAAATGTGTGCGGGTGAGGACGCGGCTAAATCTGCATAACCTTGCTGTACACGACGATGAAAAGCAATGGTTTCTTGTTCGATGCGGTCTAATCCTAGCGCATCCCCACGCTTACGGGCAAGTCCTATCTCCACATCTACATCTAGCCAGATAGTCAAGTCGCTCTTTAAACCACCAGTAGCAATCTGATTTAGCTGGTGAATTAAATTCATATCCAAACCACGACCATAACCTTGGTAGGCAATGGTAGAGTCAATATAGCGATCGCACAAAATATATTTCCCGTTTGCTAAATTGGGTTGTAACTCTTGAGCAACGTGTTGAGCGCGATCGGCAGCATACAATAATAATTCTGTCACCTCAGCCACAGGCTGATCATCTTTCTTTTCTAGCAACAAACGCCGCAGATGCACACCCAACTCCGTTCCTCCTGGTTCACGGGTGATAATTACAGAAATCCCCAAACTTTCTAACCACTCTGCACAAAGCTGCATTTGGCTAGTTTTGCCGCAACCTTCTACCCCTTCAAATACAATTAATCTGCCACCCATGCTGTTTTCAGTTACCAGTTATCAGTTACACGTTACCAGTTATTTTCACCGTCCTGTACTAGTTGTTGTGTGCGCTAACCTAGTTTGAAAGACAAGAATCAATTCTGATGAAAAAAAGGATTTGGCTCGCTCTGTTGGTACTGGTAGCAATTGTGATTGTGGGTGGTAGGGGGAGTACATTTTTTCAACAACGTTCCTCTGTAGAAATTGTTGAGACTACGCCACTAATTACACCTCAACCACAGCCAGAGTCTCAGGAAATTAACAACGCCCCGCAAGTATCTGCTGATAAATTATTAGCTCATATTCAAAAGCTAAATTTTCAACGCCATACACCAAAAGAGCGATCGCTTACTCGTACTTATATCATCAATGAACTACAGAAGTTAGGCTGGAAACCGAAATTAGAAAAGTTTTCTGGTGGTGTAAATGTCTTTGCTGAACGCCCAGGAACTGACACCAAAACCGGAGCAATTTTAGTTGCAGCGCATTATGATACGGTTGCGGAGTCTCCTGGATCTGATGATAATGCTAGCGGTGTAGCGGTATTACTGGAATTAGCCAGAGTTTTTCACTCACTACCCACACCCCGGAATTTGCAGTTAGCATTTTTTGACCTAGAGGAAGCCGGACTACTTGGGAGTAAAGCGTTTGTGACTCAAGAAAAACGCTTGCAAAACCTCCAGGGTGTGATTGTTATGGATATGGTGGGTTATGCTTGCTATACCAGTGGATGTCAGCAATATCCGACGGGTTTACCTGTGACTCCACCCAGCGATAAAGGTGATTTTTTAGTAGCCATAGGTGACACGGAACATTTACCATTATTGAAAGCTTTTGACAACTCCGATAGCACGAATTTACCAGATATTCTCAAGCTACCAATTCCCCTAAAAGGTTTGCTCACACCAGATACTCTGCGTAGTGATCACGCACCATTTTGGTATCAAGGAATAGGTGCAGTGTTAGTTACAGATACTGCTAATCTCCGTACACCCCACTACCATCAACCAAGTGATACACCTGAAAATATCGAGCGATCGTTTTTTATCGGCTCTGCACAGATTGTAGTTAATGCCACTAATAATTTGTTAGATATGGAGGAGTCAACCAATTAATTCAGCAACCCTGATTGCAGAAGTGATTGCTCCTTCATGCAATCCATCTCCAAGGTAAGCTCCTACATGGTAAGTATTGTTATCACCATTGCTGCTGATAACTTCATTCCTATACATGAAAGATTCGACAGTATATAGAGGCGTGTGATGTTCTTGAATGTGAAGGATTTTGTCTTCAGCAATCACATCATCCAAGTTAAAAGCCAGACTGTATTGAAGAGACGATGATACTCCACAAAGCCGATTTAGATAGGCGTTATATCCCCATCCGTTATTTGTGTGGAAGAAATCAAATTCTGAAGATTGCTTAATACCCTGTTTTTTATACAGGGAAATATCTGTATGTATCACAGTTTTGGCTTGGTTTTTTTTCCATCTAGAAAATCGTTTAATTTCTTGATCAGTGGGTGTGGATAGTAACTTTATTACTTGATCAGGTGGTGTTGCAAAAATCACTTTATCGAACAGATATTTTACACCATTAGACAGTAAAATTGTAACGGAGTCAGGTTGTCTGAAAATCTCTGCAACCTCTACGTTAAGAAAAATTTCACCCTGAAATCGTTCTAGAATTTTTTCAATATAAGAATAAACTCCTCCTTTAATCCTTACCCAATTAACAAATATATAATCTCTGAGGATAGGAATGCTTATCTCTGCTGGAAAGTTATCGATTAGCTCAAATGCCATTGAATAGCTATACATCGTTAATAATTTTAACCAGTCATTACGAATACACTGGCTTTTTAAGAATTGAGACATGGGCTGATTATATAATTGCTGTATTTGAGTGAAATATGTTTTTAATAAGAGTCCAACAGAACTTGCATAGAGAGTATTAAGTTTCAGATATTCAATAAAACGTCGAATACCTGTAAAATTGTGTTGAATTGACACCGATGAAAGAACATGATTCCCATCTGGCAAGAATAATGCTGAACCAATATTGACAGGTTCTAGTTCTACTGCTAACTCTTGCATTAATTTGAGAAAATTATGAAACTTAAGTGGAAATTCAAGGACACCACTTTCTAAAATTTGTTTACAGTCAGATTGATTAGGTTTAACATTTTTATTTAATGTGCGAATATGTCCACCTAAAATATTTTGTTTTTCAAAAATCGTGACGTGATGCCCATTTTTATCAAGCAGATATGCCGTTACCATACCGCTTGCTCCGCCCCCAATAATTGCAATTTTCATGTTTCACTACCAAACTAATGGGATGCTTTTAAAAATAAAGTTTTATAGAGATTTTATGCCTTTGATAAAATTACATCTCCCGATAATTTTTGATAGAGGATTGCTCCAGTCCAAAATGTAGGTGCAAAGCCTGGGTATCCAGATGAAGCATTACAAAAATAAAAGTTTTTTAAAGATGTCTCGTAATTTAATCTACTAATACCCATATTTTGAGGTGTCAGATTAGAACCGTAAGAATTGCCTTTAGGACACCAACAAAATCGCTCATTAGTTGTAGGACTACCAGTTATTGTAAAAACAAGATATTTTCTGAAATCAGGAATATAGGTTTTCTCTACTACATCTAGAATTGAATTTAAAATCTCTGCTTTTTTTTGTCTGTAAGCTTTTTTATTAGTTTGTTGTAAGTTTTGAAAATAATCATAATTAGCGACTGTCAAAAATTCGATAATTTGGCATCCTTCGGGACAATCGCGATGATGATTCGTCATTAAAGTAGGTGTAGTAATGGCAAAACTGGGGTTAGAAAAGTCATGCCTGTCATACATTTGATAGAATGCTTCATTTAAATCCCGATGACCAGTATGGAATGTATTCCATTTTCCAAACCCGTAATCGCGCAGATCAATATCTTTGACGACACAGTAGGCCATATAATTGGAAGGAGAATATTCATACTTTAGCTTCTTCAGTATCTTGCTTGAGAAGTTTTCTATTCCTATCATCTGTGCTGCTTTTTGAGGGTCTATATTGCAGATGATATTTTCGCCAGTAAATTCATAGTTTTGATGATTGGTTCTATTAGTTGCTTTAACTCCAGTGATAGTTTTATTAGTGACTATAAAATCAGTGACTTCTAAATTAAGGTGAACTTCTCCGTCATTCTCTTCAATCACTTTGACTAAAGAATTAATTACATATTCAAAATGCTGTGTAGGATAAAAAGCACCTTTTTGATAGCTAGTAAATAAAATTACCCAGGCATAAAAAGAGAGTTGATCAGGAGGTAGCAAAAAGTCCGGCCATTGCAATGCTAAAAGTGTTTGTGCTTCTTGAGGTAATTTGAATTTATTGAAAACATCCTGAAGCGTACTATTCAAATACATTACGGCAGATGATACTTCAGCTAGATATTTGAATAATTCACTAGGAATTATTGGTGGGGATAATATCTTTAATCCCTGACTAATCTTGTTAACTTCGAGGATAAATTTACGAATCTGCGGGGAATTTTGGGGAAAAAGATGAGATAACCGCCTGATTAATTCCTGAGATTCTGAAGGAATATTCAGTGAGTAGCTAGGCATTCTCATGTGATCAAAACCATCAGGCTCATATCGCTCGAATGTTACTTGTTTATCTATTTCTAATTTCTTGAGAACTCGATTTACAGTCTGTCCTTCACCGCAGTCCCAAACGTAATGCAGTTGAGCATTAAATTTGTATTTTTTTGCCATTGTAAACGTATGACCAAAACCTCCTGGATGCTCATGGGCTTCTAATATCTGCACTTTTTTACCAGATTTTGCCATCAAAGACCCAAAAACCAGTGCTGACAACCCACTACCTACAATCAGGTAATTTGTTTTCATCGTTTCTGCAATTAATCAGTATGTAAGTTAAATGTGCATTAGCTGAATATGGTTTTCATGAATCCTGAGAAGGATTTCATTCAGGACT
>NZ_JAYGGZ010000064.1:0-38007 GCF_034931465.1 Anabaena sp. UHCC 0399
TTGTTTATATCCAACTTGGGAGAGGAGTAAATAAAAACTATGCTGACTGCAATTAAACAAAAAGCTATTGTTGGTAAAAATGGCAAAATTGAACTGTCTACAACAGAAATGCCAGAAGGCACAGTTGTAGAAGTTATAGTGTTGTTTGAACAGCCAAAGCAAGAGAAATAAATTCCATAGATTTTAATTTATCTATAGCTCAAAAGTATATTTATACCAGCAGTTTTCAAATGATTTTAAAAATAGATCAAAATTATATTTATACCAGCAGTTTTCAAATGATTTTAAAATAAATGCACCTATAAAAGAGACACGATCGCACATCACCATAATCTACATCCGTAACCAAATACAGATACAATCAAAATTAAACGTCTCATCTAGCAGCACATGACAGAAATTGTCACTCTTCAACTTTCTGAGACATTGGCACAAAAAGCCAAGGCGATCGCCGCTTTCACACATCGGCGTTTAGAAGATGTATTACTAGAATGGATTAACCGCGCCATTACTGAACTACCTGTGGAATCACTACCCGATGAGCAGGTTTTGGCTTTGTGTGATATGCAAATGGAATCTGAGCAACAAGAAATTTTCAGTGATTTATTAGCACGTCAACGAGAGGGACAGTTAACTAATTCAGAAGTTCTTCAACTGGATGAACTCATGCAAGTTTACAGACGCGGCTTGGTAAGTAAAGCCAAAGCTCTAAAAGTAGCTGTTGAACGTGGTTTGAAACCTCCACTTGACGGCAATGGCTAGCTTTTATATTCCTGTAGAGATAGAACGTCGTGTCCGTAAAGCTGCTCAGAATCGCTGTGGCTACTGCCTGAGTCCCCAACATTTAGTCATGGCTCGTTTGGAAATTGAACACATTATTCCTATTTCTAAAGGTGGTAGCAATGAAGAGTCAAACTTATGGCTAGCTTGTCCATTATGTAATGCCTACAAAAGTAATAAAACTACAGGGGTCGATCCAGAAACAGGTGAAACAGTAAAATTATTTAGCCCCCGTACTCAAGTTTGGTCTGAGCATTTCTATTGGAGTGAAGATGGCTTGCGTATTGTCGGTAAAACATCAACGGGTAGAGCTACGGTTGTAGCTTTACATTTGAGTAATGATCCTGATGCTTTAGAAGTGCGTAGTTATTGGGTAATTGCTGGTTGGCATCCACCAAAAGACTGGTATTAAATGAAGATATTTGATTAATAGTACATCAAAAAATATGCCCAAAACTAAAATAAGCTTGGGCATAATTATAGATAAATTTTTATTGGTAGTTACAAACTATAACGAAATTACCAATGTAAATAATTGGTTAACAAGCACCACTATTTCTATTAAATAGAATAGTAACCGTCTTGAAAATTAACTGCAAATCATACATTAAACTCCAGTTTTTCTGATATTGTAAATCTAAGCGAATCACATCTTCAAAACTACGGACTTTAGACCTGCCGTTAACTTGCCATTCTCCAGTCATACCGGGTTTAACATCCAAACGTTGCCACTCTGGAACTTCATAGCGTTCTACTTCATCGGGTGTGGGTGGTCTAGTCCCTACCAAACTCATGTCTCCTTGTAAGACGTTCCAAAATTGCGGGAATTCATCTAGGCTAGTGCGACGTAAAAACCTACCTACTCGTGTAATTCTGGGATCATTTTCATTCTTGAAAAAAGCACCCTGCACCTGATTTTTAACTTGAGATTTTTTCGCCTCGGCATCCACACACATCGAGCGAAACTTCCAAATTTTAAAGCGTTTTCCCATCCAACCACAGCGAATTTGTCCAAAGAAAATGGGGCCGGGATCGTCGATTTGGATAGCCACCACGATGGGGATAAACAAAATACCTGTAATTACCAAACCCACCAAAGCACCAATAATATCTATAAATCGTTTCATCCAAGAGGCGACAGATGGATGAGTGGTTGGTAGTTGCTCTACTTTGCGAGCAGATCCCTTCTGATTATCTGTTGTATTATCAGCTTCTATTGGTGATGCTTCGCTATTAGACTCAATAGAAAAAACCTTATCTAATCCTGTGAGGTTTAGGACTGCCATGACCTGGGGAGTAACATTCCGCAGGCTCATTACAATTCCTTTTTCTTGGGTAGTTTTATAACTACTCACTAAAGCTCCTAAACCACTACTATCCATGAAAGTAGTTTGCTGAAAATCAATAATGATTTGTTTGGGATGGGTATTTCCTTGGGTTAAATCTTGGCAGGTTTGCTTAAAGCTAACTGCTTCAAGCACGCTTAACCGCGCAGATACCTGCACTATAACCGTTTCATTTAGGGAAGTAACTAGAAAATTTACCTCATTGGGTTGGCTAGTCATGAAGCTCTGCACTTTCGTTGCCATATAAATTTAATCTGCCAAACTTTATTTTGTCCTAGAAAATCACCTAACCTCATGTTAAATAAGCAGTAATAATAACTCATAGTGAGTTTTATAGGGTGAGTGAGAGATTACCTGCACCATTCACAATAGAACAAGAAGTTAAAAACATACTTGTTGTTGCACTGAATGCAGCGCGATCGCGTTGCTACTATCCTATGACTGCTAACACTACGGCCGAACCTACTGCACGTCTGATAGAGGTCTTTTCTGCTATTCAAGGGGAAGGACTGAATGTCGGGACACGTCAGATTTTTATTCGCTTTGCTTTTTGTGACTTACGTTGCCACTTTTGCGATAGTGTCCATACTTGGAATGCACCTGCTAATTGTAGGATAGAGCGATCACCCGGATTCCGAGATTTTGAAACTCACTCCAACCCTGTTCCACTACCAATCTTATTGGCATGGATTGAACGGCAAAATTTACCTTCCCTACACGATAGCATTAGCTTAACTGGTGGAGAACCTCTTCTTCATGCAGGTTTCTTAAAGGAATTTCTGCCCCAACTGCGATCGCTCACTGGTTTACCCATATACTTAGAAACCGGCGGACATCGCCCAGAACAATTGCCAATGATATTACCCTACTTAGATTCTGTGGGTATGGATTTAAAATTGCCCAGTGTCAGTGGTGAGTCCTATTGGCAAGAACATATGAAGTTTCTACAAATTTGTTATCCACATCTAGAAACTTTTATTAAAATAATCGTCTCTCAGCATACAGATGTGGCTGAATTGGAACAGGCTGCTTTGTTAGTGGCAGATGTCAGTCCTGATATTCCCGTATTTTTACAACCTGTTACGCCTTTAGCTGAGTCTGAGCAATTAACCAAAACCCCTATCCTTGCTCCCACTCCCGAACAGGTTCTGACATGGCAAGCTTTGATGAGGCGGGTTTTAAAACACGTTCGCGTCGTACCTCAGACGCATAAAATGCTCAATCAGCTTTGAGCAGTGAACATTTATTAACACTGTTCACTGTCCAATGATGGTGTGGGTATTGCCCACCCACATTAATTTTGCAGACTAGATTTCGCCTTCATCTGTGGTTCTAGATTTAGCTTTGGCTTTGTTAGCACTGCGCTTGAGGGCAGACAGTCTGGCTTCATAGCGAGAACGTTGACGCTTGCCAGGGGTATTATCAATCATGGTTTTTAAGGCACTGCCTAGACTCTTGTAGGCATTAGGGAGACTATAACCAAAACGAGTTGCTAGAGCGATCGCTTTCTCGTCAGCATCTAGCAATTCTCTCATTTGCTTTTCGCCATTATTCTTTTGATATAGCCGCCAACCTGACACGCCACACAGTGCCAAAGCTAAAACTAACAATAATCCATCCTGTACCCACAACTCGCCTACAGCACCACCTAAACCGATGGCTAAGGCTGCCATTTCCCAACCATCTTTGGGAATTGTGTCATTTTGAATCCGGGCGACTTCATGCCAGAACAGCAGATTACGCTGATCCATTGCTAGAGCGTCCCATTTCACCAAGTCAATTTGGATCTCTACCTGGTCTTTACCAATTTCTTCGCTGCGGATCAGGGATGGATTGACCTCAGTTGTGCCTTCAACCGTGACCCAACTCTGCAATTCTGGCGGTAGTAAGCCTTTTAACCGCCGGAGTTCACTCATTTCCGCTTTGGCTGAGGAGGTTGCATAGGATGTCATAAAATCCAGCCCTAGAAAATTTCAGTATATTGTGAGGGTATCACTTTGGAGTATAGCTATTTAAGTGATGTTTCGTCTCACTCTGTAGGAAAACTTCCTCGTCTCTTCCTAGCTTCCATTGCTTTTGCGAGCAATTCCAGTAATCCTGGTGCTTCTTCCTGGATACTCAGTAAAATTCTTTCCCCAAGTTCTATATTCCCCGGATCGCTTCCTGTTGTCATGACTTCATGCAAACGCGGGATGGCTACATTGTCAACGATTTGAATTAATCCACTTAAACAGCGATGAAATTGTCTTTCTGTAAGAATTGAGTCTTCTAGAGGAAATTCAATAATGGCGCGGATTTCACCATCAGATGGATCATATTCCCATTGCAGCATTTTTGTTTCCCAAGAAATAGCCAACATCGTCTGTAAGATTGCGCCCTTGTGAGGATGATCTTGCACTCCTGGAAGAACTTGAGGTGCAAATAAGCGAAAAAATTTTCCGTCTTCATCTAATTGGACAACTATGAGAAAATCTTCTAAGTTATCAGCTTCTACACCTGTGATAATCCTGTCTTCTCCCTCATCTAGACGGTAGTCCCAGCCGAGTTTGTCTAAGTAATTAGCAATCTGCTTGAGGTTAGCTCCCATAAAAGCCTCTTTAATTAACGGTGGAGCATCTTTCACCAGAACTAGTTTAACCCCTTAGTGGCGATCGCTTAGGTTGAATTAATGAAAAACAATATCACTGACTTATTTAATAAGTTGGGTATCTATGACTTTCTCTGTTCAAAACAGCATAGAATGTTCCTATTAATTAATCAAATAAATCAAATATAATAACATAATTTATATCTGCAAATTAATGGGGCTTTATTCATTAGTCACTAAATCGTTACTTTTGATATTCATATATTAATATTTAAACTAGAAATCTAAATAGAGAAAAAATAAATATTTTCTTCCCTGCATTAAAGTGCAGCATTAAGTGCTAAAAAAGTTTTATATTACAGGAATATATTTGTTTTAATACAAGTATGGTATTCACAAATACATTTTTAGCAGCAATAGTCTTTGAAGTATGAGAAAATCAGCTTTAATCTTGGGGGTATCCTTAATTTTTGCTACTACTGCCTGTAGTGGAAACACAGTACAAACAACAAATGCAAGTAGTACATCAGCAGCTGATCGCTGGGATACTGTTAAAAACCGTGGTCAGTTGATTTGCGGTGTCAGTGGCGAAGTACCAGGGTTTAGTTTTGTCGGAACTGACGGCAAATATAACGGCATCGATGTAGATGTCTGTCGCGCCGTAGCCGCCGCTTTATTTGATGATCCAAATAAAGTAGAATTCCGTAACCTCAACGCCAAAGAACGATTTACAGCTTTACAAACAGGGGAAGTAGATATCCTCAGCCGCAATACAACTTGGACACTGAGCCGCGCCACGTCAGTAGGTTTAGAATTTGCGCCTGTAGTCTTTTATGATGGTCAAGGGATTATGGTTCGCAAAAATAGTGGCATTACATCTTTGGCGAACCTGAAAGACAAAGCCATCTGTGTACAAACAGGGACTACCACCGAGCAGAACCTAGCAGACCAAATGCGGAAACGAGGTATTACCTACAAACCAGTCGTATTTGAAGATATTAACGTTACCTTTGCTACTTATGCCGAAGGTCGTTGTGAAGCCGTCACCGCCGATCGCTCTGCTTTAGTTTCTCGGCGTACAACTCTCCCCAAACCAGACGATAACGTCATTTTAGATGAAGTCATTTCTTCTGAACCCCTTGCGCCAGCAGTTGCT
Source organism: Anabaena sp. UHCC 0399 (assembly GCF_034931465.1). Classification (NCBI taxonomy): domain Bacteria; kingdom Bacillati; phylum Cyanobacteriota; class Cyanophyceae; order Nostocales; family Nostocaceae; genus Anabaena; species Anabaena sp. UHCC 0399. The sequence goes on from NZ_JAYGGZ010000064.1 coordinate 5,870, forward strand.
AAAGGAAATAGCAAATGGCGTGATACTCTCACCTGGGTAGTGTATAGCTTAATCAAAGCTGAGGAGTTGGGTATTAATTCTCAGAATATAGGACAATTCGCTAGCAGTGAAGACCCAGACATCAAGCGATTTTTGGGAACTGAAGGCAATTTAGGCGAGGGACTAGGCTTACCCAAAGACTTTGCAGCCAAAGTGATCAAACACGTTGGTAACTACGGTGAAGTTTACGATCGCAATCTCGGACCTCAAACAAAACTCAACTTACCTCGCGGTCTAAATCAACAGTCGGCAAAAGGCGGATTGTTGTATTCGCCACCGTTTAGGTGACAGGTGACAGGTGACAGAAGAGCAGGGGGAGCAGGGGAAGCAGTACCGCTTCGCGGAACTCGCAGGGTGGGGCAGAAGTTATTCAATTTTGATTTTTGTAGGCGCAAGACTTGCCGCAGGCTATTTTGAATTTATATGCCCATTGATAATTGACTAATAACTAATGACTAATTCCAAACCCCCTTTATGGCGTGACGATCGCTTTTGGCAAATTACTGGGCAAGTAATTGCTATATTTTTAGCATTAGCTATAGTGGCGATACTATGGGGAAACCTCAATCGCAACTTACAACAATTAGGGATTCAGTTTGGATTTGGTTTTCTCAAACAACAAGCATCTTTTGATATTGGCGAAACGCTAATTTCTTATCAACCAACTGATACTTATAGTCAAGCCTTATGGGTGGGATTGATTAACTCATTGCGAGTAGCAGTTTTAGGAATCATCTTCACCACAATTATTGGCGTAATGGCTGGAATTGGCAGACTTTCTGATAACTGGCTAGTGCGGAACATTATGCTAGTTTACGTAGAGGTTTTCCGCAATACCCCATTACTGTTGCAGTTGCTATTTTGGTACTTCGCAGTTTTTTTGAGTTTTCCCAGAATAGACAATAAAATCACCCTTTGGGGATTTTTAGGGGTGAGTCAAAATGGCATAGAACTACCTTGGTTTACCCTATCTCCAGAGTTTGCTGCTTTACTTTTGGGGTTAACATTTTATACTGGTGCATTCATTGCAGAAATCGTTCGGGGTGGGATTGGGTCAGTCTCTAAAGGACAATGGGAAGCAGCGCGATCGCTGGGATTAAAACCCAGTTCGATCATGCGCTTGGTAATTTTACCCCAAGCCTTGCGGGTAATTATTCCCCCACTCACCAGTCAGTATCTCAATCTCACCAAGAATTCCAGTTTAGCGATCGCGATCGGCTACCCTGATCTCTATTTTGTCGCTTCTACCACCTTTAACCAAACCGGGAAAGCAGTAGAAGTCATGTTACTAATTACCCTTACCTATCTCACCCTCAGTTTAACTATCTCCCTGATGATGAATCTATTCAATCGCCGAGTCCAGATTAGAGAGAGGTGAGGAATATTGGGGACTGGAATGTAGACAAGGTAGAGAGTCACTAATACCCCATAATGACCAATGACTAATAAATAATGACTAAACAACTAACTTGGCTACGTAAAAATCTATTTAGCAATTGGTATAACAGTTTATTAACAGTTGTCTGTTTAGTATTGCTATTTTGGGTAGTGCAGGGAGTGCTAATTTGGGCAACTACTCAAGCACAATGGGCAGTGATTCAAGCAAATTTACATTTATTTTTAGTTGGTAGATATCCCCAAAGCCAATATTGGCGCATTTGGATTGTCTTAGGAATTAATGCTACTTTAGGTGCTGTAACTGCGGGTGTATTTATTGGTAAGCAAAAGTTTTCTATTGCTAAACTCATAGCACCTTGGCTTTCTTTTATATGGTTGCTATCTTTCCCCATTATTTTATGGTTAATTGGCGGTGGATTTGGTTTGCAATCCGTCTCTAGTAATTTATGGAATGGATTGCTACTTACTTTACTAATGGCCTCAGTCAGTATTGTGCTTTCCTTTCCCATTGGAGTTTTACTTGCTTTAGGAAGGACTAGCAATTTACCTGTAGTTCGTTGGTTTTCTATCTTATATATTGAACTTGTTCGAGGCGTTCCCCTAATTGGGATTTTATTCCTCGCCCAAGTCATGTTACCCTTATTTCTCTCAGCAGATGTACGTTTAGATCGGGTCTTAAGAGCGATCGCTGGTTTGGTATTGTTCAGTGCTGCTTACATGGCGGAAAATGTGCGCGGTGGGCTCCAGGCTGTTTCCCGTGGACAAGTAGAAGCAGCCAAAGCACTAGGATTAAATACATTTCTAGTAGTTATATTTATCGTTTTACCCCAAGCTTTACGTGCAGTAATTCCTGCCATTGTAGGGCAATTTATCGGCTTATTTAAAGACACTTCGCTATTATCCCTTGTTGGCTTAGTGGAACTTACAGGCATTGCCCGTTCAATATTGGCACAGCCTCAATTTATTGGGCGTTATGCAGAAGTATATTTATTTATTGGTTTGATTTATTGGCTGTTCTGCTATTCTATATCACTGGCTTCTCGACGTTTAGAGAAACAGTTGAGTCAATAGTTATTATTCATTAGTTATCCTTCTCTACATCCCGTATTCCCTAAGAAAATTCGAGGTTAAAAACTATGAGCGAACAAATACCCATAATTATTGCTGAAGATGTTCATAAATGGTATGGCAAATTCCATGTTCTCCAAGGTGTGAGTTTAACAGTTTATCGTGGAGAAGTTGTAGTGTTGATGGGGCCTTCTGGCTCAGGTAAATCAACATTTATCCGCACATTTAACGCTTTAGAAGAATACCAAAAAGGCAAAATTAACATTGATGGAATTACCCTCAGCCATGACTTGCGAAACATTGATGCAATTAGGCGAGAAGTGGGGATGGTCTTTCAGCAGTTTAATTTATTTCCCCATTTAACAGTGCTGCAAAATATCACCTTAGCTCCAATTTGGGTACGTCGCTGGAAAAAAGCTAAAGCCGAAGAATTAGCAATGCAGCTATTAGAAAGAGTAGGAATCTTAGCCCAGGCGCACAAATACCCAGGACAACTATCCGGTGGACAGCAGCAAAGAGTAGCGATCGCCCGCGCCTTAGCCATGCAACCTAAAATTATGCTATTCGACGAACCCACATCCGCACTAGATCCAGAAATGGTCAGAGAAGTTTTGGATGTCATGCGAAACCTAGCTAGTGAAGGAATGACAATGGTAGTAGTTACCCATGAAGTCGGATTCGCCCGTGAAGTCGCCGACCGAGTAGTCTTAATGGATAGTGGCTACTTAGTCGAATCCGCCACCCCCGATAACTTTTTCACCAACCCCCAAGAAGAACGAACCCGTAAATTCCTCTCACAAATTCTCTAAACCTCCGCGCTACTTTGCGCTTCACTTCGCGCCCCTCTGCGTTTTAATTCCCTTCTTACGCACAATTTTGCCAACAATTTCCGAAATTAGAACTAGTTTCGCTGGAGTTAACTACAGATCACTATCAAAAAACACTGATAAATTCTGGGATTTATGTTAAGTTTTGTTCATTAACCTTTGTCAATGACAACACATCTTACGAGTGTATTCACCGAGAAACATTAGTTATGGTTGTGCCGTCAACTCATTTAGGAAATTATCTGAATTTTACGTACACTTTACAAATATCTGCTAATTGATGCTGGAAACTTTAATTAATTACAAGAGAGTTTATGCTTATATCTTAGGTAAGTAAATGTAAGTAATTTTTCTAAAATATAGATAAAGTTTATACTGTAAGTTACTTAGGGGAATAACAGCAAGATTTACCGAATCTTCAAAGAAAAGGCACTGACAAAAAAAGAGTCTAAAGACAAAATTAAATATAGATGTCTTAACAGACGCTTTCCAGCAATAGCGATCGCCCTTTAAGACGAAAATTTTTCATGTTCTAAAAATAGCCAGGGACTTCTGACTAATTTGTTATGCGGATTTTAATCTACTCTTACAATTACTATCCAGAACCAATTGGGATTGCCCCCCTGATGACGGAATTAGCAGAGGGGTTGGCCAAACGGGGACACCAAGTTCGTGTAGTCACCGCGATGCCTAACTATCCTGAGCGTCAAATTTACGAAGGATATCGTGGTAAATTCTACGTCAACGAGTATAAAAACAGTGTCCAAATCCAACGCAGTTTTGTTTGGATTCGCCCACAACCTAAGCTGATAGATCGAGTGTTACTCGATGCTAGTTTTGTAACGACTAGCTTCTGGCCTGCTCTTTTTGGCTGGCGGCCTGATGTCATTCTTTCAACATCCCCATCACTACCCGTTTGTGTACCTGCTGCACTGTTAGGATGGCTGCGTGGTTGTCCTGTAGTCTTAAATCTTCAAGACATCCTACCAGAAGCAGCTATCCACGTCGGATTACTGAAAAACAAATGGCTGATCAAAATCTTTTCCGTCTTAGAAAAATTTGCTTACCGCAGTGCGACTAAAGTTAGCGTGATTGCTGATGGGTTTGTAGAAAATTTACTTTCCAAAGGCGTACCACAAGAAAAAATAGAGCAAATCCCTAATTGGGTTGATGTAAATTTTATTCGCCCTTTACCTAAACAAGACAATTCTTTCCGCGCTACGCACAACCTCAATGACAAATTTGTAGTGCTGTATTCAGGGAACATTGCTTTAACACAAGGCTTAGAAACTGTAATTAAAGCGGCGGCGATGTTACGCGACATTCCAGAAATTGCCTTTGTGATAGTTGGTGAAGCCAAAGGCTTGCAGAGACTACAAAAATATTGTTTAGATTGCGGTGCTGATAATGTCTTATTACTGCCATTTCAACCCCGTGAACATCTACCACAAATGTTAGCAGCCGCAGATGTTGGTTTGGTAGTGCAGAAGAAAAACGTGATTTCCTTCAATATGCCATCGAAAATTCAAGTCTTACTAGCTAGTGGTAGAGCAATGATAGCTTCTGTACCCAAAAATGGCACAGCTGCGAAAGCGGTTAGACAAAGTGGCGGCGGTATTGTAGTTCCCCCCGAAGATCCTGAAGCTTTAGCGATCGCCACGTTAGACCTATACAAACATCCAGAAAAAGCCAAAACTTTGGGTTATAACAGCCGCAAATATGCTATGGAGCAATATGCTTTTGAGCAGGCTTTAAATCAATACGAGAATTTATTTTACTCTGTAACTGCGGACACTCAAACAGTGGAATCAAAAGTAGTTTCTAAGCAAGAAGTCTAAGTTGCCAAAGTAGCTTTACTTATCGGCTGCATCAGACAAACTACTAAAAAATATTATTTATTCAGGATATATGGATCAGAACTGCTTGATTTCCTCTGTCCTGTTTTTGTTTATGACTTAAGGCAAACTCAATCTGTGGATAGTTGCTATCATCTTTTGAGAGAGCAAGGTACGACACAAACAAGCAATACCTTTCGGATAAGCACTACCAATCATCAAACATAGGGCTAAAACTTTTGCAACTTCATGAGTAAAAGTCACTCCAAATACTTTAACCGAAAGGTATTGCACAAACAAGTATGAATCATACTTGGGGTTGAATCTGCTCCAGTCAGTTATGCTATATACTGTTTTTAGCGGATTTTATAGACTTAAGCAGCAGTGATAGTTATTTATGAGTCTGTTATTTCTCTTAAAAAAGACATTGCCACCCAAATATTACTTCTTCATGATTGGATCTCGGTTTGATAGGTAGCCTTTGGTGGATGGAACGCCACAAAAATCCCATCTGTGAGAGGCTCTCATCAGTGTTGCAATATATGAGCCAATCCCATAAACACCTGTTTTTTTGTTAGTATTCAAAAAAACCAACATACACAATTATCGCTTGGTTGTGGTTTGTAAGTAATTCTCAAAAAACGTAACAAAAGGGATAAAGTACCTGAGGTTTAATGTCTGATTATTTCCAAGGAAATTTACCATTACAATCCGTCTCTGTCACCAAGAGCGCAGTCAAAAGTTCAGTAGGTGAAAATGATGAGAGTGGAAAGCTTGCTCTCACGATCGCCGATGCTGCATCAGATCGCAAAGCTGGTGACATTTTAGTCCTAAAGGTAGGAGAGGTCTCGTACCTAGCAGATTATTTTGTAATGATAACCGGCTATTCTAAGGTGCAAGTGAGGGCGATCGCTCAAGCAATTGAAGCAGAAGTCGAAAGTGAGTGTCACCGCCGTCCGTTGCGGACAGAAGGCAAAGCTGAAGGTAGCTGGGTATTACAAGACTATGGCGACGTAATTGTACATATTATGATGCCAAAGGAACGGGAATTTTATAATTTAGAAGCATTCTGGATTCATGCAGAACGTATTTCCCTTCCCAACTCGCAAGAAGGTGGTGATAGTCCCCTATGATGAATTCCTCACTGGCAAATTGCCCAGTACCCACAGAACAACAGCCGCTAAATGAGTACGAAGAGCTAAAAACCTCTTGGCTATTTCGTGATTGCACCTTAAATGAGCAGCAGTATATCAAAAAACTAGTTTGGATTTGGACTTTATCATGGTTGATAGCTGGGCCAGTAGCCGCAGCTAGCTATCCCCCAACCAAACAGCTAGCTCATTTTCTGCTGTGTGGTGCAGCTGGGGCCAGTGTAGGGGTAATTTTGGGATTAGTACGTTTGTATCTAGGCTGGCTATATGTACGCGATCGCCTACACAGTACGACTGTATTCTATGAAGAATCAGGCTGGTATGACGGTCAAACTTGGCTCAAGCCACAAGAAGTGCTGAACCGCGATCGCTTGATTGTCACCTATGAAATCAAACCTATTCTCCAACGGTTACAATTTACCTTTGCTGGCTTGGCGGGAATGTTTCTTGCTGGTACTATAGTTTGGCATTTGTTTTAAATAGTCATTAGTCATTAGCTAATGACTAGTGACTGATGACGAATAATTAATAACTAAAAAGTGATAGATTTAACCCATGACAATGGGAAAACGAACTCAAGCAGCAGCACTGGAAGTCCGGTTGTTGCGGGAAGGTATTATTGAATCCAGGCATATAGTCCAAGCGGTTGTATGCGACGAACGGGGACGAGTGCTAACTGTTGCTGGCAATGCAGAAACAGCTACCTTTGTCCGTTCAGCACTGAAACCATTTCAAGCACTGGCTGTCACGACTACAGGCACACTGGAACGTTATGAGTTAAGCGATCGCGACTTGGCCATCATCACCAGTTCTCATAAGGCAAGTATCGAACAAGTACGACAGGTATTTAACATCCTGTGGCGAGCCGATCTTGACCCCTCTGCCCTCCAGTGTCCCATCCCCAAAGACAAGCGTAGTCCTCTAGAATACAACTGTTCTGGTAAACACGCCGGAATGTTGGCTGTATGTCAACAACGTCACTGGCCTTTGAATAATTACTTGGAACGCAAGCACCCAATCCAGCAATTAATTGTCGGTAAAGTAGCTGAATTGCTGCGGATGCCAGCTGAAGAATTTATCAGCGCACATGACGATTGCGGCGCACCCACCTATCTGATGCAACTAGGTCAAATAGCTTCCTTATATGCGCTGTTAGCCTCTAGCACTAACTTAGATATGGAGCGTATTATCCGTGCTATGACCCACCATCCATCAATGGTGGCAGGTGATGGCGAATTTGATACAGAACTGATGCGCCTCACGCCAGGAGAACTGGTAAGTAAATCTGGTGCAGAAGGAGTTCAGTGTATTGGCAGACTCGGTGAAGGCATGGGATTGGCAATTAAAGTTATGGATGGTTCTAAACGAGCCAAATATGCTGTCGCGATTCACTTGCTGCAACAGATGGGCTGGATTACTCCCAGCGCGGCCGAAAGCTTGGCAGAAAAGTTTATGAACCCAGGCAAATACACGCGTCTAGAGGTTGTGGGAGAATTATCGTTTTTATAGTTGCCAAACTTGAATTTTTGGGTTATAGTAAAGAAGTCGAAGAGCGACGCGGGATAGAGCAGCCTGGTAGCTCGTCGGGCTCAACTGGCAAAACTGATTACGCGCTTATTAGTTTGTTTTGCAGTGGGCGGTACATGGAGAAACTCATGTGCGATTACCTGTCAAACTCGGGGAAGCCACTAGCGCGGTAATCCCGAACCAAGCTCTGGAAACAGAGAAGGTGTAGAGACTGGAAGGCAGGCACCCTAACGATAACGCCGAGGGTGAAGGGACAGTCCAGACCACAAACCAGTTAATCTGGGCAACGAAAGTTGTAGATGGTAAGCATAACCCGAAGGTCAGTGGTTCAAATCCACTTCCCGCCACCAAATGAAAAACAAAACCCTGGAATCTTTAAAGATTCCAGGGTTTTGTTTTATGCTGATATAAGCTATCTCGTCTAACGAATGGACACAAAACTGAGGGGAGACATAGCAGAACAAGCTGCTGTTCTTAATGCCTTAAAGCATGGCTGGGGTGTATTAAGACCAATTGGAGATCGATTAGCATACGACTTGGTATTTGATATAGAGGGAATTCTAATTAAAATCCAAGTAAAATATGCTTGGTTGCATGAGGCATCTGGTAATTATGTTGTAGACAATCGCCGCACTAAAACAAATCGCCGACTCATGCTGAGAGCAGCATATCAGCCATCAGACTTTGATTTTGCCCTAGCCTACATAGAACCACTTGATATATTTTATGTCTTCCCGGTAGATGTGTTTATCGGATATGGTAGCGAAATACACCTTGTCGAAACTGAAAAACGCCAGCGTAAACCTCGTTCAGCAAAATATCGTGAGGCTTGGGAGTTAATCTTACAGGCTGTAGATAAAGAAAGTTTTGTCTTTTCACCTGTACAATTCGGTGAAGCAGGGTTTTGATCTATTCTTGAGTTGGGATCTTCCAAAAAGCGCGGAGAATCATGGTTGTGAAATTACAGCGACCAATTTTAGTCGGAGGATTGGGTATATCCTTTTCCTTATGGATGGTGCAAAGTTGGCATCATTCAATTATGCAGGTAGGTGAGCTAAGTTTATTAAGCCTCTTAGCGGTTGGTGGTGGTTTGTGGCTGTGGAAGCGCAAATTCCCGCAAGAAATTGCCGAACAGCCAAGTGGTATGATTACACATAGGGAAACAGCAGTTAGTGCGATCGCTAAAACTGAAACGGTAATTAACCAGTTAGCGCAAGAAGCAGAGAACCATCCAGCTTTAGAGACACTGAAAACAAAGTTAGCCGAACTACCTCTAGAGTTAGACAGACAAGATTTGAGATTAGCTGTCACTGGTGGTAAATCCGTTGGTAAAAGTACCTTAATTCAGGTGCTACAGTCTAGCAATTGGCAAGAAACACAGCAAAAAGTCACATTGCAAGAAACAGCACCTTTATTGCAAGAAATAGAACACTCTGATGCTGCTATTCTCACAGAAGTAACAAAATCTGATTTGGCTCTGTTCTTAACCAACGGTGATTTGACTGATTCAGAATTTCAAGCCTTGCAGCAACTAAAAGCAGTCAATCAGCCACAAGTCTTAGTTTTCAACAAACAAGACCAATATTTGCCAGATGAACGTGCTAGCATCTTGCATTCATTAAAACAGCGAATACAAGATAATGTAGTGGCTGTTGCAGCTTCTCCCGTGACAGTAAAAGTGCGGAAACATCAGGCTGATGGGATTGTGCAAGAGTGGATGGAACAGCCAGCACCAGATATACAGCAGTTGACGCAGCAATTAAATGAAATGTTGGTGCAGCAAAGTCAGCAGTTAGTGTGGACAACGACTACAAGACAGGCGTTGTTGTTGAAAGCTGAGGCGAAAAATTGTTTGAATGGGGTAAGATGCGATCGCGCTACGCCAATTATTGAACAATATCAATGGATAGCTGCGGCTGCTGCTTTTGCTAACCCAGTCCCCGCACTCGATATTTTGGCGACGGCGGCGATTAATGCTCAAATGGTGATGGATTTAGGTAATATCTATCAGCAGAAGTTTTCCCTAGAACAAGCGCAAACTGTAGCGGGAACGATGGGAAGTTTGATGCTGAAGTTGGGGTTAGTGGAACTTTCTACTAAAGCTATTAGCACAGTTCTCAAAAGTAATGCTATCACCTTTGTCGCTGGTGGTTTAGTGCAGGGTGTAAGTGCTGCTTATCTGACTAGAGTAGCTGGTTTGAGTTTAGTTACCTATTTTGAGCAACAGGAAATTGCTTTAGATTCTGGTAATAGTTTGAACTTAGATACATTGCGTCAAACCTTACAAAATGTCTTCCAACAAAATCAGCAGTTAGCTTTTCTGCAAGGTTTTGTGAAGCAAGGAATGAAGCGGTTAGTACCAGAAGTTGTGGGATAATTTCACGCATTCGCGGAGAGCGTCCCGCAGGGAAGGCGCATTCGCGAAGCGTCCCGCAGGGAAGACGCAAGGCGAAACTTTACGCCTTTGCTTAATAACCTGAGCTCTGGTTAGACATTACAAATTAGATGAAAATAATAACACACAAGAGAGTTTTACAGACAACAGAAAATGTTGTTATGTAAAGCTCTTAATTAAGTATAGGTAAAAATTATGAACATCCAACTGAAAGCAGAATATGAGCAATTTATACAAACCAGAATTGCTACAGGTAGATGTGAAAATGCTGAAGATGTAATTGTGAAAGCATTGAAACTACTGGAGGAGTGGGAGAAAGGTTATCAAGAATGGGAAAAAGAAACTCATAAAAAAATAGCTGCTGGTTTGGCTTCTACAGAACGTGGAGATGTCTTAAATAGTCAAGTAGTGATGGCGCAACTAGAGGATAAATTACGCAAAGCCCGTGAAAATCGAGGATAATGGATATATTATTCAGTTTCTACTGAGGCATCAATATTTAAAAATTCATTTAATATTTCAATTACTAGGTGAAAATTTTTAAAATCATTAGGATTTTTACGATCCTCACATAACCATTTGCAAAATTCTTTCTTTAGAAATTTTTGTATTTTATTTAGTTCCCCATACTTAGTTACTTGTTCTTCTGTTTTATAAAACCTAGCTTCAACTAACTCTGGAGGGAAAAGATTTTCAATACCTACGGTGATGCGATTATTACTAGAATTCTGAGGAATAGTTCTAACTAATAGCATTCCTAGATTTTCAAGTGGTTTGTTAGTGTCACAATCATAAAGTAAGAGAAGTTTTCGTTTTAGGAGTTCTGGATTTGCTGCAAAAACACTTTTCGTATTATTCAGACCTGTATCACCAGTATTAAAAGATTTACCTTTTTCTCTATAAGCACCAACCCATTCAATGTCAATACTATCTAATATAAATTGACATTCCAGTAATTCAAGAGCAGTTTTAATGTATTTAGGATCTGTTTCACCTTCTGTTAAAACTAAAGGTTTTGTTCCATTAAGTATTTTGCTTTTTACTTCCTCTTCAAAAATTGTTGTACTTTTATAATATTCAAATGAAGTTTTAAAATCAGAAAATCTTTCAGTTGATATGACTTGACCACTAGGCATATCAATTATTTGAATACCATTGCTACTAAATTCTTTTTCCATACCAAGGAGAAAAAGAGGAGAGTGGGTTGTAACAATAAACTGCACTTTTGGAAAAAGCCTTATCAGGTTTGGTAAGACTGTATATTGTAGTTCAGCATGTAAATGACAATCTATTTCATCTATGATTACAATCCCTGAAATATCTGCCAGACTAATACTTTTTTGAATATCATCCTTGTCAGCATAACGAATAATAGTAGTAAACATATTAAAAAGAATAGATTGACCTGTAGAAAGGTGATCTAGACTTGGTATAGCTACTTTATTTGATTGAACTATACATAAACGGAAATCACTATTATTTCGATAATTAACTTCTAATCTAGTTGAATCATCTCTTAATATTTTTTTTAGTATATCTTCAATATTACGTCTGGCTTGCTTTAATAAATATTTATCCTGGATATTACCTGTAGCATTTATCTGATTTCCTAAGATTTCAAAATCTAGCATTGAATCAATAAACACATCAAGCAACCAAGACTTATTTTCTTGTACAGTGCTTTCAATAAAAATCGGTTTCTCTAGAATATTAATTAAATTTCTACTAAACTTGAAATTAGTTTGACTTTTATTACTAATGCTATCAACATTTAACCAATGAGGAATTTCTCTCCGACTAGCAGGAAAATAAGAAATCACATTGTTTTTAAAAGCTGTGCGAAATAATAATTCTTCTCGATGACATTCTTTATAGTTCCCTTCTGTATTCCATGAACTAACAGACTCAAATCTTTCTCTTCTCTTGTTAGAATATGATTGACAATTCAAAAGACCTGTTTTTTCTATATAAGAATAATTATTATTTTTAATTATAAATTGTAATAAAGCAATACCGAAATCTGAACCTATTCTTTGATTAGTAGGACTTACCATTTTAAAGTAAGGGTGTAGTCCTTGTGCATCAATCGGTACTATATCAGAATAAGCAGATTTAGCAAATTCAGTAAAAGCATCAACAATATAAGAAAGGAAGATGCTTTTTCCTGAACCATTTGTACCTACTAAAATAACAGGTTTAGGATTTCCGTCATTATGAAATGGTAGAGATAAATCTATAAAATTAATTGGGCCTATATTTTCTATTAGTAATTCGGTTAGATACATATAGAGATTGATCTAAAAATCCAGATATTTGATTGAATCAAGAAGGTATAAGGTAATTAAAGGGGGACTTAATCCCCTTTAGTTAAAAGCTAATAAATTTACTATCAAAACTGTTAAGAATTCATTTTTTCCTCTGCGAGACTATTAATTTAGCATAACAAGTCGAGTAAAACCGAATTTTGACTTTTTTACAACAAACCTCGATAACGAATAAAAATCAAAACTACCGCCCACGAACCCAAGGCGACTTTGATGGCGACGATGATATTTAATATGGGGAGAATACCACCACTAAACAAAGCCCCTAATTCTCCATGTGGTAACTCTACTCCGGTGAGAGTGATGACCGCGAGGACGATAAAAAGTAATACTGAAACCTTCTCCCATTTAGCAGCGTGCCAACGTTGGTAGATTTCCTGCATCCAGGGGTAGGATGAAGTTATAGCTATTAGTCCGATCGCAGTTCCACCAGCTACGCCAGCCGCAAAACCACCACCCGGACTGAGATGTCCACGAATCGCTAGTTCAATACCGACTAAGGCGGTGATTGTTGCACCCAAACGCGCCAGAACAATAGATGGTTGGTCTTTGAACTGATACATTGTGCAGGACGGACTCTCATTGGAAAGAAGAAAATTTACACCCAAGATTGAGATCGAAAATACAACGACTTCAAAGATGGTGTCGTATAAGCGATTGCGGAAAATAATCCCTGAGACTGCATTGGGAACACCACTATCTTTGACGACCAATTCGACAATAGAAATCTGTGATGAATCGATATCAGGATTGGGTAGAACCAGCATTTTGACGTACAGTGCTATCCCCGCTACGATGTAGATCCATTTCATGAATGCTGCTCCTGTAAGTCTGAAACGTTTACATAGGACAGGATTGTTTGTGGTGTAGAAAGTTCAGTTTGCATGATGTCATAAAGGCGTTGGATTCTGGTTGTTGTGTGATAGGGTTGCATTTTGTCCCCATCTTCTACGCCGTTCTGCTGACTTTGTGCTGTAGAGATACAGGTAGCGTGAACTTCTTTATCGATTAACGCCCTCTGCAAAGCTTGAGTATTCGTGTAAGGAACGATTTCTAACCGCAGATAGTGTTTGTTAACAACGGTACGTAGATTATCGATGATTTTTTCACAATCTCTATCTTGTGCCTCAATTGACTCATCCTGGATCACCCCCAGACGCATCACCATTGATGAACGTACCGCCACTGCATAGAGGGTAGTTGCCAGCATACTACCCATCAAGGCTTCAGTTAAAGCCACATCTGCCGCGCCTAAAATCGCATCTACTAAGGCGGCCACTGCACCCAATACGCCACGAATGACTAAAGCATGGTATGGATTAGTTTGAGTTACCAACATCCCACCAGCTAAGGGCAATAAGGCAATAATTATATAGATATAGCTATCATTCATGTTCACCCTCTTCATAGGAACAGTGCGCCAATACGTAACCCAACATGGTATTCCAGACTGCTAAGGAGATAATGCCAAGGATGAGCAATGGCCATTCACTGGGTATCTTCAGCAGCAATCCAACGATCATCAGCATTGAGCCGAGAGTGTCAGCGACGGAAAGACCATGCAGTTTGAATAAGACTGAGCGATCGCTAATTAGATGAACAGTTCCCCAAAACCAGAAAATCAGACCGATGAATATACAGGTATAACTAAGAATGTTGATCATACGTCACTTAATCGTTTCAGTATTTGCGCTAGTAGCATTAAGCCAGCATTACCCACACTCAAAATAATCACCGCCACCACCCCAATCATCCAATCATCGCGGAGAACAGAGACGAACAAGATCATGATGGCTATCTTGCTGGAGATGCTGCCAAAAGCCAACATGATCTGCCAGATATCATCACTCTTCCAGGTTTCATAGATGGGGATGAGTAAGGCCACAATCATGGCAATTATGACTATTTCCAGGTTCATGGTTTTTTCTTCCTCCGTTGAATCTGGTGGACTTCGTACCAACCCTCTTCGCGGTAATTCACGACAATGGTTTTGGGTGTAAAGGTAATGATGAAGATATCCAAAAAGATGAGATTCGGCGATCGCTTGGGCTTGACTCGTTCCAGAATCATATCTTCCTGTTTATGGGGACGGAAAATGATTTCAAAGGCTTCAATATAAGCCACTGGAATCGCCACAATGGTCTTAACTAATACCTGTAGCCAATCTTTGAATTTTTCAGGAGATGTGTAACCACGTGGTAATAACAGGGCAATGGCTACACCGATGAGAATATTTGTCAAACTCACATTAGCGGTGAGTAGAAGCCAAATTACCATTCGTAATATGAAATGCCCAATCATGCCAGTGCCATCCAAAACAGTAGGATTAAAATCAGACTCATCGCCCCAATTAAATGGTCAAATTCTTCCAGTACACGGGGTAGATAGACAGCTACCCGTTTAAAAATGAACGTATAAGCTAACCAGCCTCCGCTAATGATGGCGATCGCTTTGATGATGTCAGCAATGTTATATGCCTGGAGGTAGATGACATTAGCTGCAACTAGCCCACCAAGTAACAATATCAGTGCTGGCCAAAAACCTGGTTTGACTGTCTGTCCTTCTTGGGTTGCATGGGGGAGGAAAATAAATTTGGCAAAGGATATGGCTGTTCCTACGGCGGTGACATTCATCGCGATCGCTTGCCAAGGTAGCAGGTTTTTCATCGTCAACACTTTCGCCCCAAACCCAGATAATAAGGGAAAGCCGGAAATGGAAAGGCTGGCTATCACTAAGGCTATCCAGATTTTTGTATCGATTGGCTTTTGTTGCAGTTCCTTAAAATTGCGGCTGGGTAATGCGCCTGCACTCAGAAACAGCGATGATTTGACTAATCCATGTGTCAGCGTATAGAAACCACCTACTTCTGGTGCAGCCAGGATAAGACCTAACTGGGAAATTGTGTGAAAGGCTAGCATCCGCTTGCTATCCTTTTCAAAGACGGCATAGCACACTCCCATTAAAGCCGTTCCTACCCCGAAAATTCTGACTATGGTATCAAGTTCTGGGGAAATGGCAGCGCAACGCAATAATGGTAAAACGCTAGCTTTGACGACAACTCCCGACAGTAAAGCTGATACTGGGGTGTCGGATTCAGAGTGAGTTAAGGGTAGCCACAATCCTGAGACAAATATTCCAGCTTTACCCAATAGGCCGAGAAAAATGAGGGCGATCGCCTCTGGTGGTGATCCTTTTAAACCTGCAAAACCAAAGGAATGATGTGTCTGATAAACCAGTACCGCGCCTACCAGATAAAACAGCATGGCTGTGTTGCTGACAAAAAGATAACGCAAACCCACCCAAATCGAGCGATCGCTGCGGGGATAGGCAATTAAGAGAAAAGCTGCAATCCCGCTTACCTCTAAGGCTACGTACAAACTAATAAAGTCCGCACAGACAAAGGCTGCATTCAGGCTACCATGCACAATAATCATCTGGGCGTAAAAAAAAGCCTTCTTATCACTGCGCCAACAGTAGATGATCACCGCAGTTGTTACTAGTGCATTCGTTAAGATAAAGTAGCCGCTTAATTGATCTACTTCCAACGTCACACCGAAATTATCGAGTAACTTCAGTGTGAGGGGTGTTGGCTCGACAAACAACTGCAATGCATAGGCGGCGGAAGCAATAGACCCCCACAGTGTCAAATGGCGGTTGAGTTTGGGGACTAGAAAAATCAAGAACCCCAGAAAAAATGGTAGTGCAATCCAGGCGATCGTAATGGCAGTCATGGCGTATTATTCTTCTCAATCTCGTTGATTTCCAATGTGGGATTATCCCGCGCCAGCTTCATAACACCGACCAGCATTAATGCCTGGATTGAAAAGCCAATGACGATCGCTGTCAAAATCACTGCTTGGGGAACTGGATCAGAGTACGCAGCATTTTCAACTTTGCCAACAATCGGCGAAAACAAACCATCTCGTGATGCAATTAGCACGTAATAGGCGATAACCCCGGTACTCATGACATCCATTGAGATGATCTTCATCAACAGGTTCTTTTTAAGAATGATGCCGAAAAAGCCGCATAATATTGTGGCGAATATAAAAGCTTCTAACACGGGTATTATCTGTTGAGTAAGGGTAGAGCGTAATTATTTTTGAATAAAAAGAGTATCAAGAGTACAAAAGGAAGTGCCTTTTTTCGGTACTAATTGAGCAAACTAAGAAGATTTTCTGGACACATACATTACTTTCGGTGCTTCACTTTGCTATTTATTAAGAATATGTGATGTTGGGTATCTAAAGCAAGAGATTGAACTAACTATAAGACTACAAGAAACTCAAAAATAATCTCTTAAGTCCACAAATCTTACCATTAATCGACATCTCTGCTATCATCAAAAGAACTTATGTAAATCATTGATGATTGCCAAAAGACTTAAATTACCGTGCTTTTGTTAATACTGCAAAATTATATTTCATGATTTTGCCAATATCTGCAAACTATTTTCACTGCACGATTTCTAGTTAATTGATAATTTTTATTATTCATATAAAATATAAAGATGAGTTTGATTCCTTGTATTTTCTCCTTCTTCTCTGGTTCAGGGTTTCTAGATTTAGGTTTTGAAACTAGTGGTTTTAATATCGTTTATGTCAATGAAATATTTTCCCCATTCATGGCAGCATATTGTTATTCACGGGAGATGCTGAAATCACCATTGCCAGCATACGGATATCATCATGGGGAAACAGGAGACATAACTAAACTTATTGATGGGTTAGAAGCACAGCGTCTTGGGGAATTAGTGCAGGATTGTCGTAAGTCAAATAATATTGTGGGCTTTATTGGTGGGCCACCTTGCCCTGATTTTTCTATTGGGGGGAAAAATCGGGGCTATTTAGGAGAAAATGGTAAGCTTTCGGCAGCTTATGTAGAATTAATCTGTCAGAATTTACCAGATTTCTTTCTATTTGAGAATGTTAAAGGTTTGTGGCGAACAAAGAAACATCGTTTGTTTTTTGAAGCTATTAAAATACAATTACAAAATGCAGATTATTTATTTACAGAAAAGTTAATTAATGCTATTGAATATGGTGTACCTCAAGATAGAGAAAGAATTATTTTATTAGGATTTAGAAAAGATTTCCTCAAGAATATAGCCATAAAGATTAGTAATGATTCTGGATTATCGGAAGTGTATTTTCCTTGGGCAAGTCAAACTATATATCCTCAAGAAAATATTTTTGCTTACCCTTGGAGTCAATATGAACCATTTGAAGAGGACTCTGTAATGCCTTGTCCTGATGGTATTCCTCAAGAACTGACAGTTGAATATTGGTTTAGAAAAAATAATGTTTCAGAGCATCCTAACTCTAACCATTACTTTAAACCAAGAGCAGGGATGAAAAGATTTACTACTATTGCCGAAGGAGATGATTCTAAGAAATCTTTTAAACGTTTACATAGATGGCGTTATTCTCCTACTGCTTGTTATGGCAACAATGAAGTACATCTACATCCCTACAAAGCAAGGCGGATTTCTGTGGCAGAAGCTTTAGCAATACAATCTTTACCTGAGAATTTTGTTCTGCCAGAAAATATGTCACTTACAAATATGTTTAAAACTATAGGTAATGGTGTGCCATATTTGGCATCGAAAGCATTAGCTCGAACAATTTTTGATTTCTTGTCCTCTGGTGGTTACTGAATTTGCCCCGGCTTGTTAATTAAAATACTGGATTTTTACTGTAATACTCAATAATTTTCTATATCTAATCAGCCTAAATCATTCGTAAGGCACAAGAACCCCTGTTTTTACGAAAAAGCAGGGTTCTGAATTTTCCCAATTCTCAAAAATTAAATAGGATTGCCATAGGACTCAGCCCTTTGTCGGTTTTCAGGCTACACTCGAAATAGATGTGATTTAATTTATAAGAAGAATCTTATTTTTTTATAAAGGTTTATAATCTTCGTTGGTAAAAAATACGATGGCAGCAGACTATCCAGACATTGATATCGCGCCATTGATCGATCATGCCCTGTTAGACCCAACAGCAACTCCAGAGCAGGTTGAGCAATGGTGTGAACAAGCAGACAGATTTAATTTTGCGTCAGTTTGTGTTTACCCTGTTTATGTAAAACAAGCCGCAGAACTTCTGCATGGCAAAAAACCTAACGTTTGTACGGTAATTGGTTTTCCCACGGGAGCAACAACTGCGGCTGTCAAGTTGTATGAGGCTCAAGAAGCTGCGGAAAATGGGGCTACAGAGTTAGATGTAGTGATCAATTTAGGTTGGGTGAAAATTGGCAACACTGAGGCAATTCACCGAGAAATTGCCGAAATTTGTGAAGCGACAGGACAGACAGTGAAGGTCGTTTTGGAAACTAACCTCCTGACGGATGCGGAAAAAAAACTCGCAGCCGAAATCGCTATGGATGCAGGAGCAGCATTCTTAAAAACCAGTACAGGTTGGAGTGGTGGAGCGACTGTAGGAGATGTGCGTCTATTGAAGGAAATAGCACGAGACAGAGTAGGAATTAAAGCCTCTGGGGGGATTAGTACGATTGAGCAAGCTTTAGACTTAATATTAGCGGGTGCTACTAGATTAGGCACATCTCGTAGTGTCGATTTGATCCACCAGCGCGATCGCATGGGAAAAGGTGGATAGTCTTGGTCATTTGTCATTTATTTTTGGCTTCACTAATGACTAATGACTAATGACTAATGATTAAGGACTAATGACTAATGAGTAGAACCTATAAAGCAACTGGTATTAATCTCAAAAGCCAGGTGCTGGGCGAATCAGATAGAATAGTGACGATATTAACACGAGAATTTGGTTTGATTCGAGCCGTTGCCCCAGGCTCACGTAAGCACAATTCTAGTCTTGGTGGTAGAAGTGGGATGTTTGTAGTTAATGAACTACTAATTGCCAAAGGGCGATCGCTCGATAAAATCACTCAAGCTCAAACAGTAAAAACTTATCCAGGTTTGTCCCAAGATTTGGGAAAATTAGCTGCAAGTCAGTATCTCGCAGAAATAGTTCTTTGTCAGGCATTGAGTGAACATCCCCAAGAAGAACTATATGAATTACTCAATGAACATCTCCAGCGTTTGGAATCTTCACCTAAAACAGAGCCATCTAACATCCTCGCCTCCCTAGCTCATGCCGTTTTTCACCTCTTAGCCTTAGCAGGACTCACCCCACAAGTCCAAACCTGTTGTTTAACTCAACGCTCCCTCACTCCAGACCTAACAAATCCCAACTGGCAGGTAGGTTTTAGCATCCCTACTGGTGGAATTATTTGTTTAGAAGCTTGGGACAATTTACGAAAAGAAGCCAACAGGAGAGCAGGGGAGCAAGGAAGAAGAACTTTGACCCAATCCCCAGTCCCCAATCCCCAATCCCTAATCCCCAATCCCCAATCCCCAGTCCCCAGTCCCCAGTCCCCAGTCTCCAATCCCCAATCTCCAAAACCTGACTACCAAATAGTTATACATCGACAAGAAATTCCAGTAATTTCTGTGCGTTTAAATTCTATTGAACTTAATATGCTCCAACAGCTCTCACAACCAGAGATAATGCAAATTAGCACCACTAGAGATGAAAGCTGGTTATCTGTAGAGCAGATTTTGCGCCAGTATGCTCAGTATCATTTAGGTCGCCCTATTCGCTCCGCTATTCTCATCGATTCTTATTTTGCTGCCAACCATCATGATGCAACCGTCTGATTTTGATAAGAAGATTCTGCCGTTGTCACCCACTCACGCCAGAACCCAGAATAGGGCATCAGCTCCAACTGCGCCAAATTATTTGAGTGTTGTTCCTCATTCTCTTCCTAGTCACACCAACAACCAAGAGATGTCTTCACCAGACATTTCTACACAAGATAAAAGTTGGACATCGGAAATTCCAAAAACTGATTTACCAGCGTCATTAACTGATATTGAATCAGATGATGCTGTTAACCAAAGGAATGGATACAGTAGTAAGCCAACGTTGACTAGTACAGATAATTCTGGTGCTGGTGGGGAAGCAACATCCGGAACTATGAAACAGCAGGGGTTTGCATCTGTATTCCAAAACCACA
Organism: Anabaena sp. UHCC 0399; assembly: GCF_034931465.1. NCBI lineage: Bacteria > Bacillati > Cyanobacteriota > Cyanophyceae > Nostocales > Nostocaceae > Anabaena > Anabaena sp. UHCC 0399. The sequence goes on from NZ_JAYGGZ010000064.1 coordinate 26,474, forward strand.
ATTTCCTTGCGCTTTGGGGTGGTCAGGTTTTTTGCCAACTCGCCGACAAAGTTTATTTGGTACTGATGATTGCTTTGATTAACTCTGAGTTTCAAGGCAGTAATCAAAGCATCAGTGGTTGGGTGTCAGCATTGATGATGGCTTTTACTATTCCCGCCGTGCTGTTTGGTTCTGTAGCGGGTGTATTTGTCGATCGCTGGTCAAAAAAAGCTGTGTTAGTAGCTACCAATGCTTGGCGAGGTATTTTGGTGTTAGCGATTCCCTTACTGTTGTGGTTGACTCATGATTGGCAACCGATAGGGATGATACCTGTAGGCTTTGCCATTATTTTAGGTGTGACTTTTTTAGTATCTACATTAACCCAATTTTTTGCCCCAGCAGAACAGGCAGCAATTCCTCTGGTGGTGAAGGAACAGGATTTACTGTCAGCTAATTCCTTATATACGACAACGATGATGGCATCGGTAATCGTAGGGTTTGCGGTGGGAGAACCGCTATTAGCCTTGGCAGATAGTATTTGGGCGCAACTTGTTGGTAATAATGGATTGGGGAAAGAACTTTTAGTTGGTGGTAGTTATGCGATCGCTAGTATCATTTTGCTACTGTTAGTCACTAACGAAAAAACCCACGCGCCAGAAACCGAGTTTCCTCATGTATTTTCTGACTTGCAAGATGGGTTGCGCTATCTCAAAGAGAATTCTCGTGTCCGTAATGCTTTACTACAATTAATGATTTTATTTTCTGTCTTTGCCGCCTTAACAGTTTTAGCTGTTCGCATGGCAGAAATTATTCCTAACTTAAAAGCTTCTCAGTTCGGCTTTTTACTAGCTGCTGGCGGTGTGGGAATTGCTGTTGGAGCTACAATAATTGGTCAGTTCGGTCAACGCTTTTCTTATAGTCAACTAAGTCTATTTGGTTGTATTGGTATGGCAGCATCTTTGTTGGGTCTATCGCTGTTTACAACCCAACTATGGGCTGTGTTACTTTTGGTAGCACTACTGGGTGTGTTTGGGGCTTTGGTAGGTATCCCCATGCAGACAGCTATTCAAACCGAAACCTTGCCCGAAATGCGTGGTAAAGTCTTTGGGTTACAAAATAATGTCGTTAATATTGCCTTGTCTCTACCCTTAGCATTAGCAGGGGTAGCAGAAACTTTTGTTGGTTTAAGAGCCGTGTTTATGGGATTATCTGCGATCGTCATTTCCGGCGGTATTTTGACTTGGTATAACTCCCGCGATTAACATCAGATACTTAGCCAAAGTGATGCACAAGTAAAAGGCGTAAATTAAAGGCGATCGCACATTAACTGAAAGCAAAAGCTTTCATGCTAAACTTATGTCAGGAAAATCTGATTATAAACTTGCTGGCTATCAATTTGATATTATCCAGATTACTTTGTTGTAAATGTACTTTTCTGTACATCTCAAAAACACAATAAATAAGTCCATAAATTACCTACTTTTGTAAACATAAAGTTTGGTTTTACGGCTAATTTATAGTGAAAATATATGCTAAGTAAACAACCAGCAAGTAAAGATAAGATACAACAAACAAAAATTCAAAATAAATAATCAACCCCGATCTTCTGATAGCTGATAAAGAATGCGTATAGCCTGGATTGGAAAAAAATCACCCTTTTGTGGCAACGTCACTTACAGTAGAGAAATTACCAACGCCTTATTAGATAGAGACCATCAAGTTAGCTTTCTTCACTTTGCTCAAGAAGACTCTGAAGCCCACAATTGGCCAAATTGCCAGGAAGTTTCCTTACCCTTCCTTTATAAGTCACAGGTTTACACCATCCCCACTTTCAAAGCCACAAAGGTATTAACTGAGTCACTCAGGGAAATTCAACCAGATATTGTTCACGCTTCTTTGACTTTATCTCCCCTGGACTTTTTTCTACCAGAAATTTGTGACCAGTTAAGTTTACCTCTCATTGCGACGTTTCATACACCATTCGCAGGTAAAGGCGCAAAGCTAATCTCAGGAACACAACTTTTGGCTTATCAACTCTATGCGCCTTTTTTGGATAACTACCATCGAGTGATTGTGTTTTCTCAAATTCAGCGAGAATTGTTAGCTAATATGGGTGTGCGGGAGAAAAAAATCGCAGTTATTCCCAACGGTGTAGATATTGATAGATATTCTCCTGGATATTCTACAGTTAAAGCAGAATTTAAAGCAGAACGTTTATTTGTTTATCAAGGAAGACTAGCCCCAGAAAAAAATGTAGAATCACTGCTGAGAGCTTGGAAGCAAGCCAATATGGCGGCGGGTAGTAAGTTGTTAATGGTTGGTGATGGCCCTTTAAGAACTTCTTTAGAACCATTTTATGGTGCTGACTCCGGTGTTATTTGGTTGGGATTTGTTGCTGATGAAGAACGGCGGATCAACATTTTACGGGGTGCAGATGGATTTATTTTGCCCTCTTTAGTAGAAGGTTTATCCCTATCACTATTAGAGGCGATGGCTTGTGGTTTAGCCTGTATAGCTACAGATGTAGGTGCAGATGGAGAAGTATTGGAAAAAGGCGCAGGGGTAGTCTTAAATCCTAAAACAGTGCGATCGCAGTTACGCACGCTGTTACCATTATTCCAAGACCATCCTGAGTTAACAACTCTACTGGGGCAAAAAGCCAGAAAACGCGTATTAGACCTTTATACTCTCAGTAAAAATATTACTCATTTAGAAGAACTTTATCAAGAAGTTTTAGCACAGCGACCTGTAAAACTCAAATGGGGTGCTTAAAAATTGAAGATGTCGGCGATGGGAAATATCACATAAGAATAATTAACCGCCGATATAGACGAAGTCTTCCCGCAGGGTACGCCGATAAATTAAAATTTTTAATCAGTATTGCTACTGAATATAGCATTAACTGAATTGTATTCATCTACAAAGGACTTACAAATAAAAAAATCCAAAATATAGGGTGCGTCAGTAGGGGAAACCCCAGCCACACCAAAAAAATATTCATACTGACGCACCTTCATAACTTTTTATTCCTACTTAAACCAACGTAGAAACAATGGCACAATCTCTAGAAAAAGTATTTACATTTGATGAATTTTTAGATTTTTTGGCAACACAACCAGAAACTGTTCGCTATGAATTACACGATGGAGATATTATTCAAATGCCGCCACCACCGGGGAAACATGAACAAATAGTAGCATTTTTAACAATGATCCTAGGCTATGAGTGTCTTCGTCTCAAACTTAATTACGGTATACCTAAAACAGCTACAGTAAAACCAGAAAATAAAACATCAGGGTACTATCCAGATGTTTTATTAATGAATTTTTCTAACTTGAGAAATGAACCACTGTGGGATAAACAATCAATCCTTAGTCACCCAAGTTCAATCCCATTAGTGATTGAAGTTGTCAGTACTAATTGGAGAGATGATTATCATAAAAAGTTTGCTGACTATGAAGAAATGGGTATCCAAGAATATTGGATTGTAGATTATGCAGCTTTGGGTAGTAAGGAGTTAATAGGCGACCCCAAACAGCCAACAATCACAATTTACTCTTTAAGTGATGAGGGAGAATATCGTGGTAAACAGTTTAGAGGAGATGACCGTATAGAATCCCCAACATTCTTAAGTTTAAATCTAACTGTTGAGAAAATTTTTCACTGTGTTATTGAGTGATGAAAGAGCGATCATCAATGATGGTTCTATTAAATTAGTTTGGAGATCGTCTTATTTTTTAGAAATTTCTAAAGCCCAACCCAAACTAGTTGGCTGCTGATAAACTCTTTTCAAAGTATTTACATCTCTGGGAGAAATTGGTGGTGAGTTGCGGACTTGAGAAAAGTAAAGCGCATCAATTTCTAGTGAACTATGACCCCAAATTCCCAAAGCGTGACCGAGTTCGTGACGCGAAGCAGCTAAAAGATGACGACCAGTCTGGCTGGGACTTAATAAAATACTGAAGCGGTGTAATAAAACATGATGAAGAGTGTATAGCTCATAGCTGGTTAGAGCAGAACGCGCACGAGGGATTTTCTGGTCACGGGAAAACTCCAGAGGTGGGGTTTTGCGCTCAATTGTAATATCAGCAATTTCTGGCTGTTCTACTACTTTTAAAGGCAAATAATTATTCCACTCTTGCACGGTCTGTAAGACATTATCAACCCATACTTGAGCTTGTTGGTTGTTGATTCCTGTTGGTCGTTGAATTTGAACTGTAATGGGAAATTTTGACCACACTAAATAACCTACTTCAGTTTTTGTGACTTGGGAGAAGTAGTCACCGCTATTTGTGCTATCTTCCCATTTTGTGAGTGTAGGCGGTAAGGAATGGATTTTGGATTGAGAAATGTAGAGACGTTGCAATGCAACGTCTCTACAGGTGTGATTATTTTCGCAAATTATCTGATCCAAACCGGATTGATCCCACAGGCTAGAAGGTGTAGCTAATGTGAAATGAAGATTAATAAAAATAACTAGCAATCCTGTGCTGATAGCTAAGACAAGGGCTGCTAGTAACTGCTTTGTCATTAAATTTTTCAGGGTATTAGGTTTTGGGTGTTTAATCTTCATTCCCATCTACCTATCTCCTGCTGATTTGATTTTTACTTAGTGAGCCAACCAGCACTTAACACCACTGTTAAACCCATGAAAATTACTGTTAACGCCCAAGTAATGCGGTTTAAAGTATTTTCTGCGCTTTTGGTGCTGCTAAACAACTGGGCTTGTCCACCAATTGCACCAATACCATCCCCTTTGGGGCTATGAAGTAATACTAAAATAATCAGACCAAGGGCAGAACCAGCCCAAATAAATTGCACGATACTAGTAACTGTCATAATAAGAATCTCTTTGATCAGAAGTTTTAAAACACAGTCAGAAAACAGTCAACAACTTAATGTTAACTGTTTTCTCGTAGCTCACAGGTTAGATTAAAACCCTACCCATAAGGAGTAGCTGATTTTCCCCTGTCACCTGTCCCCTATCATAATCCTACTGGCATAGGAGTGCGAGAGCGTTGCACGTCATACTCTGCTGTTTGTAGCAGCGATCGCCCGGTCATTTCTGGTGGTTGGGGTAGCTGTAAAATCTCTAGAATGGTGGGGGCTATGTCGGCTAGTTTGCCATCGCTGCGTAGTTCGACATTTGTACCACATCCAGGGATTTTGACCTTCTCTCCTTCCACTAAAATTAACGGTACAGGGTTAGTTGTGTGCGCCGTCCAGGAATTACCTGCTTCATCTAGCATATACTCAGCGTTGCCGTGGTCGGCGGTAATAATTGTTGTACCGCCTGCTTTGCTCACACCTTCTAACAGACGACCTAAACAGCGATCTACTGTTTCAACTGCGGTGACAGTAGCATCCATTTGACCAGTATGCCCTACCATATCTGGGTTAGCATAGTTAATCACCACGAGAGAGTAGATACCCTGCTTAATGGCGGCGATCGCTGTATCGGTGACGGCTGCTGCTGACATAGCCGGAGCTTTGTCGTAAGTCGCTACCATTGGACTGCTGACTAATTCCCGGTCTTCCCCAGCAAATGGTTCTTCCAAGCCACCGTTGAAGAAATAGGTGACGTGGGCGTATTTTTCGGTTTCGGCGGTGCGAAACTGCTTTAAACCGTGGTTGGCGATGACTTCACCCAGAATATTACTCAAGTTCTGCGGCTCAAAGGCTACAGGTACTGGTAAATCAGAATCGTACTGCGTAAATGTCACCAAGGACAGAGGTTTGATTTGTTTCCTGGTAAAACCTGTAAATTCAGGACTGACAAGGGCTTGAGTCAGTTGTCTGGAGCGATCGGGGCGGAAGTTAAAGAATATCACCCCATCTTCTGGTGCGACTGCACCGGGAGCGAGACGAACAGGTATGATAAACTCGTCTGTCACCCCTTCAGCATAGGATGCTTTGAGGACATCTACAGCTTTGCGACCATCCCCCGTGCCATCTTGGGTCATGACATCGTAGGCTTTTTGGACTCGATCCCAACGGCGATCGCGATCCATCGCGTAGTAACGACCACTGAGGGTAACTATGCGTCCAATTCCTACATTGTCTATGTAATCTTCTAAGGCGGTGATTGCCTTGATACCGTCTGTTGGTGCAGTGTCACGGCCATCGGTGATGGCGTGAATACAAACTTCTGAAATTCGCTGTTCTTTGGCTAAGTCAAGTAGTCCAAACAGATGGGTGATATGCGAGTGTACACCACCCTCAGAACAAAGCCCAACTAAGTGCAGTTTGCCATTTCGAGAGCGAACTTCCTGGCAAATTTTGACAAGAGCTGAGTTGCTGAGGATAGAACCATCTTCCACTGCATCAGAGATACGTACCAATTCTTGCGGTACAACCCGTCCAGCACCAATGTTCAAATGACCAACTTCTGAGTTACCCATTTGACCTTCTGGCAATCCTACGGCTTTCCCTGATGTGTGGATGAGGGTACGCGGATAAGCTGCCCATAGACTGCCCATAACGGGAGTTTTAGACGCAGCAATAGCATTTCCTCGCTTCTCCTCGCAGTAGCCCCATCCGTCTAAAATGACTAGCACCACAGGAGCAACAGGTGCTTTGGTCATAATAAATTGCCCTTTACTTTTTGTAATACCCGAATGATACCACTGCTAAATACCACCGCAAGTGAATTTTTGCTTATTAAGTTTTTTTATGAAATAATTCTATGTTTTTTAGCTTTTTTTTAATCTTAGTAACTGTTGCATATATTTTGTGATAAACCAGCCACCAAATAATTGAGTAGCAGCCTGAAAATGCTACTACTCAATTATTGTCTTATTTCTTTTTGGCAGCCGATTTGGCAGATTTAGCGGATTTTTTCGCCGCTTTTTCCGCAGCGATCGCAGCCAGTCTTGCTTCTTCTTTCTCTTCGGCAATTTTTGTCAAATAATAGTGATAGTCTCCCAAATAGACACGAAAATCGCCATCACGAATTTCCACGATTTTATTGGCTATTTGAGAAATAAAATAACGGTCGTGAGAAACTACAATCGCTGTCCCGTCATAATTTTGCAGTGCTTCCTCTAACATTTCCTTGGCGGGAATGTCTAGGTGGTTAGTAGGCTCATCTAGAATAATTAAGTTCGCTGGACGCAACAGCATCTTTGCTAAAGCCAGTCGCGCTTTTTCTCCCCCACTCAATGCACCGACTGCTTTAAATACCGTATCTCCAGTAAATAAGAAGCGTCCTAAGAGTGTGCGGACTTCTTGATTATCCCAGTCAGGAACTTCATCATGGATGGTTTCCATGACAGTTTTTTGTAAGTCCAAAGCCTCGGCTTGGTTCTGCTCAAAGTAACCAGGAATAACGTTGTGTTCACCTAGTTCTACATTGCCATCTGTGGGTGTTTCTAAACCCATAATCATCCGCAGGATTGTAGATTTTCCTGCACCGTTGGGGCCTAAGAAAGCAATGCGATCGCCTCTTTCAATTAAGAGATTCGCACCCAAAAACAAAATCTTATCACCGTAGGTATGAGTTAAATCCTTCATTTTCACTACCTCGCGTCCGCTACGAGGTGCGGGAGGAAAGCGGAAATGTAGGGTTCTTACTCCTTCTATCGGTGCTTCGATGCGTTCGATTTTATCGAGTTGCTTTTCGCGGCTTTTTGCTTGGGTGCTGCGGGTAGCACTGGCGCGGAATCTATCTACAAAAGTCTGTTGTTTTTCGATTTCTTTTTGCTGGCGTTCGTAAGCACTCAGTTGCGCTAGTTGACTTTCAGCTTTTTGTTGTAGGTAAGCCGAATAGTTCCCCAGGTAGGTGCTAGAAACACCGCGTTCAGTTTCTACAACTTGGGTACAGAGGCGGTCAAGAAATTCCCGGTCATGGGAAACTATCACCATTGGAGTAGTCAGCTTTTTCAGGTAATTTTCTAGCCACTCAATCGTTTCTAAATCCAGGTGGTTAGTTGGTTCATCCAGCAGTAAAACATCTGGCTTTTGCAGGAGGATTTTACCCAAACTCATCCGCATTTGCCAACCACCAGAGAAACCACTCACGAGGCGATCGCTATCTTCTTGCTCAAATCCCATTTCTGGTAGAATCTTGCCGATGCGTGCCTCTAAACCGTAGCCGTCTAAAGCTTCAAACTGACGCTGCAATCGGTCTAATTTATTAATTAGCGGATCGAGTTCTTCTAGCGTCGCCTTTTCCATGTCGCGCTGTACCTGTGTCAAGGCTAGCTGTGCTTGGTTAGCCTCGTTAAATACAGTCCAAAATTCTTCTCTAACTGTGCGGCCTGGGTCTACTTCAAATTCTTGATTCAGGTAAGCTATATGCAAGCTAGCCGGACGAATAATTTCGCCAGCCGTCGGTTCAATTTCCCCGGTGATAATTTTCAGTTGGGTGGATTTTCCCGCACCGTTAACACCGACTAACCCAATGCGATCGCCTGGTTTGACTTCCCAGTTGATATCTTTGAGAACTTCGCCTGTAGGATAAATTTTACTAATATGTTCTAGTCGCAGCATCAAGTTTCTCTCAGTTAGGAATTTAGGAATTATGGATAGTTGCGGACGAAGCACCTGCACTGTGTCTAATATTAACAAAAATTAACCAACAATTCGTCTTGAGAAACTCTTTTTAGACGAAGGATAGTCCTGTTTTAGCAATTGGGAAAGCCATTTGCTCAATTCTTCCTTTGAGAATTGCACCACCCGCTACGAATCAAAGCAAAACTTACTTTCCCTCTTTTCTATCCCCTGTCCCCTGTATTTTTTGTGCAGCCTGTTGTACTTCCTCCACACTCAAGTCTAAAGCTTGTGCTATTTGTTCCACTGTCAAACCTGCTGCCAACATTGGTGGTACTGCTTTGTACTTACCTATACGCTCACCTTCTTCTCTGCCTTCTTCTCTGCCTTCTTGAAAAACATCCTGAAAATATCTGGTATTCCTTAATTCACTGATGCTAAACATTTCCTCCATCTCCTCTTTAGTGATTTTCGGCAACTTGTACAATACGATCGTCTCTATTAATTGTAATAATTGCTGTTGTTTTAGTGGTGAGTTGATTTCTGATCTTGTTCTTTCTACCAAATCCCTAGCTTGTATGATTGCTATATCTTCAGATGTCACGATTAGTTTGACAGTTGCAATACCAATTGGCAGGGATGTTGTTTCACTTAATTCATCAAGGTAAATACGCCTGACTTTTTCTTTTATTTTTTCTTAAACTGGAGAGCAAGCACCAACAATATATATTCCTTGTTTTTCTTTCTCAGCCAATTCTAAATTCAACATCAGCAGTTTCTCTAAAATATCATCATTAACATTAAAAATGTAAGCTTGCATGACTAATTTATCTAACTGTTGATGCAGTTTATAAAGCTGGCTAGTTGGTTCATCAAAAAACTTGTTGTAGAGTGTAGTGATTCCCCACTGTTTTGACTCCATTTGTTGCGTGCGGTATTGGTGGATTTCTTCAGCTTTAGCGCGAATTTGTTGAATTAATTTAGCATCTGGGGTTTGAGGAAAGGGGAAAGTTTCAAAACAGGTATTGTGAGTGTAGGCTGTTCTGTCTTCTAACGTAGATTTTTGAGCATTCATCCAAATACGATGAATGTGAGATGAGAGAATACCGAAAATATAGAAATCATCAGTTGTAACCACAACTGATTTATCGCCTGGTAGCCAGTTCAGAGGGGCAAGAATAAATATAGCCCATTTTGAAACTCTAGGAACAGTGAAATAACAAGATAGAGATAATAAAGCCTTCCTCATAGCTGGTCTTTTTTCACCATATTTCCACCAATTAATCCTAGTGACTTCACGGCGGTTATTATCTCGTTGTGGTTTAACATAAACTTTAATATGTTCAAAAGGTAATCGATAATCACTAGCCTCCTCAATACTCATATCATTAAAATCAATAATCCACCGTTCAGGATTACCATGCGGATTTTTAGCCAGATTTGCACCCATTGAAAACAGCTTTAATACTTCTTGATTTTTTGCATCAGCTTTAATCCATTCTTGTACCTGCTGTTCAGTAACTATAAATCCTTCACCAACGGGAATTACACCTTGAAAGCATTTATTTAAGTTGGCTTTTAATCTGACAGCTTGAGAAACATCAATCGTAGATTTTAGTGAAGAATTTATCTGTGAAACTATCTGATAATCTAAATAATATTTCTGGGGTTTATTTTTCCTCCAATTAACAATACTTACATGAACCTTGGCTTCACCTGACCAAATTTGAGTAGAAACAGCCTCATGAATATAACCGCCATTTTGAGTAATGTAATCTAACGCAGCTATTCTACTTTTACCTTGACTAATAGAATTAGTAGCAACTAATCCTGCTCTACCTTTTTCGTCAATATGTTCATGCGCCAACCGAAACCAATACGCGCAAAAATCTACAGAGTCTTTAACATCAGTAAACCTTTGAAAAACTCTATCAATATATTCATCACCTAAAACCATTCTCATGTGCTTACCACCCAAAAATGGAGGATTACCAATAATTGCATCAGCCTTCACCCATTTACTAAATAGTGCATCCTGACAAACAATATTGTTATCCAAACTATCCAAAGGTAAAGCAGGCTCAGTCAATTTTAAGTTATCAATAGCAATCTTCCGCGCAATCATTAGCGTTACCCTAGCCAATTCCACCGCAAAAGGATTTGTATCCATACCAAAAAAATTTAATGGCGTGACAAATCCCATTTGCATTTGTTTATCTTCTGATCTACGACGCTGTGAAATCTTATCCAGCAACACAATTTCAATCCGCTTGAGTTCCTGATATGCAATGTAGAGAAAATTTCCAGAACCACAAGCCGGATCAAGTACGCGATAACTTTGTAATTCTAATTGCAGTGTCGATAGTTCCCCAATTGTATTAGCCGCTTCTATTCTTTCTTCCCAATAACGGCTAATAGTTGGACGAACAATTTTCATAATATCCACTTCCGAGGTGTAGTGAATTCCTCTAGCGTGACGCTCTATTGTATCTATCGTACTTTCAAATAAATTACCAAAAATCGCTGGACGTACTTTACTCCAGTTCTCCTTAGCTGACAACTCCAAAAAATTTAATTCTTCTTTGCTTAATTCAATAGGATGAATAACCGAAAATAACCCACCATTAAAATAATCTACTCCCTGATAACGCCCAGCAGGGGTAATTCCTGGCTGATTCATTTCCCGAAATAAACCACCTAGAACATCATAAGAACTTCCCCCATTAATACAATCTTCAACGCAAGAAATAAACATATCACGGGGTAAAAGTTGTCTATCTTCTGCAAACATTGCTAACACACATTGCAGAATAAATCGCTGTGCTGTTAACTTCTCTATTTTGCGTTTTTCCAGTTCCAGCAACAGCTCACCCATGCGCCGTGCAGCCCGTTCTGTCACCTCTACCTGATTGTTACAGAAAATAGGAGTTTTTTCCCCTAATTCCATAAATCCAAATGCTCCAGCCCTTTCTGGTAGCTGCTCTATAGGAATTACATCTACAGGGGTATCTAATTGAATATCAAAATTAAAAATCCAAAACTCATCAAAATTGCAGAGAATGACA